>NZ_DBLZXX010000009.1:0-56192 GCF_057856985.1 Vescimonas sp. | reverse complement strand
CGGCGACTATGTCGGCAAGATGTCCCTCCTGATGGATCACACCGCCCATCCCGGCAATGTGGCAGACCCATGGTACACCGAGGACTTCGAGGCGACCTGGCGGGATGTGCTGGATGGCTGCCAAGGACTTCTGAAAGAATTTACGACAGAATGAGGTGATTCGAATGGCACAAAACGATAAGATCCAACTGTTCGAGGACAAGCGTATTCGCACCGCATGGGACGAGGAAAAGGAAGAATGGTACTTTTCTATCGTTGATGTCATCGCGGTTTTGACGGACAGTCCGAATCCCCAGACTTACTGGCGTGTTCTTAAAAAGCGCTTGAAGGACGAGGGAAATGAAACCGTTACAAGTTGTAACGCTTTGAAAATGACCGCCGCAGACGGGAAACGCCGTCTGACTGATGTAGCCGACACCGAGCAGCTTCTGCGTATCATCCAGTCCATTCCTTCACCGAAGGCAGAACCGTTCAAGCTGTGGCTGGCACAGGTCGGTCGGGAGCGCATCGAGGAGACTATCGACCCGGAGCTGACCATCGACCGGGCGTTGGAGACCTACCTCAAGAAGGGGTACAGTCGTGAGTGGATCAACCAGCGGCTGCAGGCTATTCAAGTCCGCAAGGAACTGACAGATGAATGGGATGCCCGTGGTGTGCAGAAGGGCGTCGAGTACGCCATCCTCACGGACGAGATCTCCCGTGCATGGTCCGGCATGTCCACCCGGCAGTACAAGAATCTGAAGGGCTTGAAAAAAGAAAACCTTCGTGATAACATGACGACGCTGGAGCTGGTACTGAACATGCTGGCGGAGGCGACCACCACTCAGTTTTCAAAAGATCGCAAGCCGACGACCTTCCAAGAGAATCTGGCAGTTGCCAAGGCGGGCGGCCAGGTCGCAGGACGAACCAGAAAAGACATTGAGTCTCAGTCAGACACGCCGGTCATCACACCCAAGAACGCTGCACAGCTCAATCAGGTCGTGACGGACCTGCTGGAAGGTGCAGTCTCTGACACAACTGAAGAATCAAAAGACAAGTGAACTCTGCGCATCAAGTTTTCTTGCTGTCATACACCGATTTTTTGAAAGCAATTTCAAAAAATCTATAGTGTTGAGTTATGACAAAAAAGTCCTGAAACCGCAAGGGTTTCGGGACTTTTTTATTTTGCCCGAACGGAAAACGCCCCCTGATTTTCTAACGCTTTTCTAACGCTTTCAAACACCGCCTCTCCGGTACCGTCCCTCTCGCGCTGCTCCTGTCGCCGGAGCCCCGCTCCAACTACTGTAACGCAGCCCAAAGCTCCCCCCGATGCAAAGGCATCAGGGGGATCTTCAGTTATCGTTGTACCGGCTCCCGCAGGTCCTTCGGCAGCCAGAATTTCCGCCACAGGCAGAACAAAAACAGCGCCCCGCGGAAGCACAGCTCTATGCACATGGCGACCCACGCGCCGTGCAGACCCAGCCGGGAAGTGAGCAGCAGCGTCAGCGGGATACGGACGCCCCACATACTGGCGAAGTTCAGCACGGAGCTGAGCAGGGAGCTGCCTGCCCCCTGAAACACACCGGCGCACACAATGGCCGCACCGAACAGCGGCTCGGCAAACACCACGATCCGCAGCACCTCTGTGCCAAGCGCCACCACCTCCGTGTCAGGGCTGAGGATACCGATGATCCACGGCGCCAGAAAGTACATGGCTGCCGACATCACCGCCATAATGGCCACACCCAGCAGCACCGTCACCCAGCCCAGCCGCGTCACCAGATCCCGCCGCCTGGCGCCCACGCTCTGCCCGATCAGCGTCACCGCTGCGGTTTCTACGCCGCAGCCCGGCATATAGCACAGAGCCTCCGCTGTGACGGCGAAGGAGTTGGCGGCGATGGACACCGTACCCAGCGGGGCGATCACGCCGGTGGTGACGATCTGGCCGCCGGACATGACCGCCTGCTCAATGGCCACGGGGATGCCCAGCCGCACCGCACGTTTCAGCTGCTGCGGCACAAAGCGAAGCTTCTCATCTCGCCGCAGACCCAGCATGGGGGAGCGCAGCAGGCACACACACATGATGACCGCCACGACCACCTCCGCCAGCGCCGTACCCAGCGCAGCGCCGGCAACGCCTAAATTGGCGCCCGGTAATGTGAACCCTCCGACCTGGCGGGTGGGGAAGATGAGCAGCAGGTTGAACACCACATCCAGCCCGCACATCAGCACCAGCAGGGCGCTGGGTGTCCGCATATTACCGCTGGCCTGCAGCAGCGCGGCCACCAGACCGTTTATTTGCAGGGCGGGGAGGGACAGGGCGAAGATCAGGAAATACACGGACGCACCTTGCCAGATGCTCTCCTCCGCACCCAGCCAGCGGGGGAGACTGCCGGACACGGCGCTGCCCACCAGCGCCAGTATCAGTCCGAAGGCCACTCCCACCAGCAGGCTCTGCTTCACCAGATTGCGGGCATCCCGCTCCTCCCCCGCGCCGATGCGCTGGGCCGTCTGGACGCAGAAACCCACCGTCAGCGCACGGCACAGGCCCATCAGAAGCCACGTGCTGGACGCTACCAATCCGATGGCGGCGCTGGCCTCGCGGCCCAGATGCCCCACCATGGATGAATCAATATACTGCATCGCGATGGACGACAGCTGCGCCAGAATGGCGGGGATACTCAGCTGCAATGCCATCGTTGTCTGCTGCCGCAGTGTCAGCTCTTCGCCGTTCCGCAGCGCCGCCAGCAGGTCTTTTTTCACGTACCCACTCCTCTCAGTCATCGTCCTACCACTATACCTGCTGTGAGCCAAAAGGTCAACTGCAAAATATGCCGCCGTCAGATGATTCGGAACTGCGGCCGCTTCCGGGACTGCGGCGCCCCATGAAAATGATTCTGCGGAGCACCGCGCCGCCCAGCCCGTCGTTTACTTCCCGCGTTCTCGGTCCCGCTCCACTTCCCGCTCCAGTTCCTGCATGATCTGCCGCCATTCCGGTGGCCCACGCGGTCCCGCTTTGCCTTGCCCAAAAGCTCGTCCAGCCCCTTGTATTCGCTCTCGCTCTGCGGTACACCGGAATCGCTCTCCTGTGTGGCTGAAACGCCCAGAGGGGCAAGGGGACTGACTTCTTGTTGCCAGCTATGCCCCGCGCCCTGCACAGGGGAGCTTTCTTCTGCGTTCCCTGCTCCGATATTTAAACTGTATGCTTCCCTGCTGCCGCCGCCAGGCGCCGCTATCGCCGAGGTGCCCGCCAGCCCCCGCCGTCAAAAGTCTTGGACAAGCGCCGCTGTCTGTGCTATACTGTCCATAGGCGCGCCGCGCCACTTTTTCCGAAAGGACGGACTGCTATGCACCCTCAGTTCACCGAGCTGACGCCCCGCTGGTTCAAGCGGGCCTTTATCTACACCGGCTCCATTGGCGAGTTCCGCTATCGCTTTAATAACGACGCCAAGGAGAACGTCATCCACGCCGCTGTCTACTCCCAACTGTGCTACGAGCTGGCTGCGGATGTGGCAGAGCAGGATTTTCCCTGGGACGACGACGGCGTGGAGGCGCTGAAGGCGTGGCTCCAGAGCCGCTACGAGGCGTACTGCGCCGCCAACGCCTGATGCTGATTTCATGACATGACAGAAGGGACGCAGCCGGAGAACCGGCTGCGTCCCTTTTTTGCAACTTTTTCGGCCACTCTGTTACGCCAGCGTGCCGTCGATGTTCACCACCTGCACCGTCAGCGGGATGTCCTTGCCGCTGGCGGCCAGCGCCGTTTTCACTGCGTGCTCCAGCCCGCCGCAGCAGGGCACTTCCATCCGCAGCAGCGTCACGGAGCGGATGTCATTTCCCCGGAAAATGGCGGTGAGCTTCTCGCTGTAATCCACCATGTCCAGCTTGGGACAACCGATGAGCAGTGTCCGGCCTGAGAGGAATCGGCGGTGGAAGTCGCCGTAGGTATAGGCGGTGCAGTCCGCGGCGATCAGCAGATCGCGGCCCGCAAAGGTGGGGCCTGCCGTGGGCGCCAGCTTGATCTGCACCGGCCAGTTGGTGAGCTGCCCGGACACGGGCTCTCCCGCTGCCGCAGGGGCTTTCGCCGCCATCTGCCGGATGCGGCTGCCGGGACAGCCGGTGTGAGCCGCGGGCTTGGCAGCCTGGGCCGCCTTCACCGCCGCCTCGTCGTAGGCAGGAGCCTCCCGCTCCTCAAAGGTGATGGCGCCGGTGGGGCAGGACGGCAGACAGTCTCCCAGCCCGTCGCAGTAGTGCTCCCGCATCAGTCTGGCCTTGCCGTTCACCAGGTCGATGGCCCCCTCATGGCAGGCGTGGACACACTTGCCGCAGCCGTTACACTTTTCCTCATCGATGTGAATGATCCTCCGGATCATGCAGATCCCTCCTATTCGTGTTGTGCAGTGTCAGTATACTCCCGCCGCCGCGCATTCATCTGTTGCATTTGTCACTTTGCAAAATAACAGTATTTGGAACTTTTCCGGCCATTTGGGTTATTTCTTCATCATGCCATTGTTTTACACGAAAAAACGGGAGCGGCGCTCCCGTTTTTTTCCAGTTCAGCGGTCGCTCCACGCGCCGCGGGTCATCAGGGCCAGCATGGGCATCAGCTCCAGACGGCCGGTAAGCATCTCCAGCGACAGCACCAGCTTGCTCAGCGGCGACAGGATGGAAAAGTTTTCCATAGGGCCAAGAATACCCAGGCCGGGTCCCACGTTGCTGATGCAGGTCAGGGACGCGGCGAAGGATTCCTGAAAGCCGTAGTTATCCCAGCTCACCACCAGCGCGCCGGTCAGCAGCACTGCCATATAGGCCATGATATACGCGCCGGTAGACAAGACGACACGCTCCTCCACGGGCTGACCGTCCACAGTGATGACGCTGACGTGGTTGGGGTGGACCATGCGCTTTAGCTCACGGACCAGCGATTTCCAAAGGATCAGCACACGGGACAGCTTCATACCGCCGGAGGTGGAGCCGGCGCAGCCGCCGGTGAACATCAGCACCAGCAGCGCCATGCGGCAGAACGTGGGCCACAGGGCGAAATCCACGGTGGCAAAGCCGGTGGTGGTCATGATGGTCACGGTCTGGAACGCCGCGTCCGTCACGGATTCGCCCAGCGGCACCCCCGCCTGCACACGCAGGCACACGCAGATCAGCAGCGTCACACTCACCACGATGGTGGTGTAGACCCGCAGCTCCTCGCTGCGCAGGGCGGTACGGAGCTTGCCGGTGGCGGCCAGGAACAGCAGGGAGAAGTTGACGCCCGCCAGAAACGAAAAGACGGTAATGATCCACATCACCGCAGGACTGCTGCCCGCCAGCGAGGTGTTGTTGATGGAAAAGCCGCCGGTGGCCATAGTGGTGAAGGCGTGGTTCACCGCGGAGAACCAGCTGAGCCCCGCGATGCGCAGGCAGGCCATCTCCAGCACTGTCAGCGCCACGTAGATGCAGTACAGGATCTTGGCGGTGCTGCCCACCTTGGGCACCAGCTTGGACTTGATGGGGCCCGGGCTCTCCGCCCGCATCAGGTACACCGCGCCATCCCCCAGCTTGGGCATCAGCGCCAGAAACAGCACCAGAACGCCCATGCCGCCCATCCATTGGGTCAGGGAGCGCCACAGCAGAACGCTGTAGGGCAGGTGCTCCACCTCAGGGAACACCGTGGAGCCGGTAGTGGTCAGGCCGGACACCGTTTCAAACACAGCGTCCACGTAGCTGTCCAGCGCACCGGTGAGCACGTAGGGAAGCGCTCCCATCAGGGACAGGGCGATCCAGCTCAGGGCCACGGCCATAAAGCCGTCCCGCCCGTGCATCTTTCGGTTTTTCACCGGCACCAGATGCAGCGCGCCGCCGATCAGGATGCACAGCACCGCCGTGATGAAAAACGGCAGCCACGCCTCGCCGGAGAACACCGACACCGCCAGCGGCAGCAGCAGAAAGCCTGCCTCCACCCACAGCACGTAGCTGGTGATATTTGCGACCAAACGAAAGTTCATGGCAGTTCCTCATAGCCGCGGCGAAGCGCGGCAAAAGCAGGCACCCCCCTCTGACTGCGGGGCGGCGGGGATGCCCTGTTTTCACATGGTATGGTGCGGCCGTCCAGACCGCATACATTTAAATTATATATCCGCACCGTGCCCCTGTCAAGGATGGGCGAAAAAAACATCCCGACAAGAAAAAGTTTCGTGTAAGTACGCGTTTTTTGGCACTGCGGCGCAGGTATGTTAAAATTATTATAGACAATAAGCGCCATTTTTTGAGAATTTTTCATTGCTTAAACAACTTTTTTGATTCAATTGACTTTTTCACTTTTTGTGGTATTCTAAATGCAACTTTAGCATCGTTCCGGGCAGGGCGCTGTGCCCCGCTCAGATGAAAGGAGGTCTCTGCCTTGAGCAGACTTGACATCAAGAGTCCCAGCCGCGCACAGACCGTGGTAGATAACCTCTACCGCGATGTAGAGCGCCGCATCGCCGCCAGTCCCCCGGGTCTGTGCCCCGTGGACATGTCGCTGGCGTTCCTGCATCTGTGCCACGCACAGTCCTGCGGCAAGTGCGTGCCCTGCCGCATCGGTCTGGGGCAGCTGAGCAAGCTCATCGCCACGGTGCTGGACGGCACCGCCGACATGGGCACTATCGACATCATCGAAAAGACCGCCCGTACCACGCTGAACACCGCCGACTGCGCCATCGGCCGCGATGCGGCCAGGCTGGTGCTGGACGGACTGGAGGGCTTCCGCGACGACTACGAGGAGCACATCCAGCACCATCGATGTCTGGCGGGCCTGCAGCTGCCGGTACCCTGCGTGGCGCTGTGCCCCGCGGGCGTGGATGTGCCGGGCTACATGGCGCTGGTGGGCGAGGGCCGCTGCGCTGACGCGGTGCGCCTGATCCGAAAGGACAACCCCTTCCCCACCGCCTGCGCTTACATCTGCGAGCACCCCTGCGAGGCGCGGTGCCGCCGGAACATGATCGACGACGCCATCAACATCCGCGGCCTGAAGCGCTACGCCGTGGACCACGCAGGCGATGTGCCCCAGCCCGCCTGTGCGCCGCCTACCGGCAAGAAGGTGGCCATTATCGGAGGAGGGCCCAGCGGACTGAGCTGCGCCTACTATCTGGCGCTGATGGGCCATAAGGTCACGGTGTTCGAGGAGCGGGAGAAGCTGGGCGGCATGCTGCGCTACGGCATTCCCAGCTATCGTTTTCCCCGCCAGCTGCTGGACGCGGAGATCGAATCCATCCTCTCTCTGGGCATCGAAGCACACACCGGCACCACCGTGGGCGTGGACGTGTGGGTGGAGGAGCTGCAGAAGGAATACGACTGTCTGTATATCGCCATCGGCGCTCATCAGGACAAGAAGGTGGGCATCCCCGGGGAGGACAGCAAAAATGTGATGTCCGCCGTGGAGATGCTGCGCGCCATCGGCGACGACGTGATGCCGGACTTCTCCGGCAAGCAGGTAGTGGTCATCGGCGGCGGCAATGTGGCCATGGACGTGACCCGCAGCTCCATCCGTCTGGGGGCGGACAAGGTGACCTGCGTCTACCGCCGCCGCATAGAGGACATGACGGCCCTGCCCGATGAGGTGACGGGCGCCATGGCCGAGGGCGCGGAGATCCAGACCCTGATGGCCCCCGTCCGCATTGAGGCTGATGAGGACGGCTGCGCCGCAGCGCTGTGGGTCCAGCCCCAGATCATCGGCGAGGCCGACAAGTCCGGTCGCCCCCGGCCCAACAAGGCCGACCTGCCGGAGGTGCGCATCCCCGCGGACATCATCGTGGTGGCCATCGGGCAGGGCATTGAGATCCAGGGCTTCGAGCAGGCCGGTGTACCCATCAAGCGGGGCGTATTCGTGGCAGGGCTGTCCGGCCAGGTAGGCGACATGGACAACCTGTTTGCCGGAGGCGACTGCGTCACCGGCCCCGCCACAGCCATCCGCGCCATCGCCGCCGGTAAGGTGGCGGCGGCCAACATCGATGTACATCTGGGCTTCCAGCACGAGATCGAGGTGGATGTGGACATCCCGTCCCCGCGGCTGAACAACCGCGGCCCTCACGGGCGCATCAACACCACCGAGCGGGAGGCCTGCGAACGCCGGTGCGACTTCGAGGACATCGAGTGCGGCCTGACGGAGGAGGGCGCCCGCACTGAGGCATCCCGCTGCCTGCGCTGCGACCACTTCGGCTACGGTATTTTCAGAGGAGGGAGGAATGTCAAATGGTAACGCTGACCATCGACGGCCATGCCGTCACGGTGCCGGAGGACACCACCATTCTGGAGGCGGCCCGCAGCGTCCATATCGAGATCCCCACTCTGTGCTATCTCAAGGGCATCAATGAGATCGGCGCCTGCCGCATCTGCACCGTGGAGGTGGAGGGGCAGCCCCGTCTGGTCCCCGCCTGCGACAACGTGGTATCCCGGGGCATGGTGGTCCACACCAACTCCCCCCGCGTCCGCGAGGCGCGGCGCGTAAACCTGCGGCTGCTGCTGAGCCAGCACGACACCAAATGCACCAAGTGTACCCGCAGCGGCAACTGCAAGCTCCAGCAGCTCACCAATGACTACAACCTGCTGGGCGAGCACTACATCGAAGATCTTCGGAACATCCCCGACGACTTCTCCAACCCCGTCATCCGGCTGGAGAACCGCTGCGTCAAGTGCATGCGCTGCATCCAGATCTGCGACAAGGTGCAGACCATGGGCATCTGGGACCTGATGGGCACCGGCTCCCACACCACCGTAGGCGTGGCCCGTACCCGCACGCTGGGCGAGAGCGACTGCACGTTCTGCGGCCAGTGCGTCACCCACTGTCCCGTGGGCGGTCTGCAGGAGCACGACGACACCGGCAAGGTGTTTGACGCTCTGGCCGATCCCCAGCGCATCACCGTGGTGCAGATGGCCCCCGCCGTTCGGGCGGCCTGGGCGGAATTCTTCCACCTGGACCCCAAGTACGCCACGGCGGAGCGAATGGTGACGGCCCTGAAAACCATGGGCTTCGACTATGTATTCGACACCAATTTCACCGCCGACCTGACCATCATGGAGGAGGGCAGCGAGTTCATCGAGCGCTTTACCCACCGCAACAAGTACCACTGGCCCATGTTCACCAGCTGCTGCCCCGGCTGGGTGCGGTTCGTCAAGAGCCAGTTCCCCGCCTACATCGGCAACCTGTCCACGGCCAAGAGCCCTCAGCAGATGTTCGGCGCTGTGGTCAAGAGCTATCTGGCCGACCAGCTGAACGTGGACCCCAAAAAGCTGTTTGTGGTGTCCATCATGCCCTGCACCGCCAAGAAGGCGGAGGCGGGCCTGCCCACCATGCGGAACGCCGAGGGCGATCCCGACGTGGACGTGGTGCTGACCACCCGCGAGATCGTCCGCATGTTCCGCGGTGAGCAGATCAATCCCGCCGTCCTGTCGGAAACGCCGTTCGACAGCCCTCTGGGCTCCGGCACCGGCGCAGCCGTGGTATTCGGCGCCACCGGCGGCGTCATGGACGCGGCTCTGCGCAGCGCCTATTATCTGGTAACGGGGAAAAACCCCGATCCCGACGCCTTCCACGCCGTCCGAGGAATGGACAGCTGGAAGGAGGCGAAGTTCACCATCCCCGGCGCAGGCGACGTGCGCGTGGCGGTGGTCAGCAGTCTGGGTGCGACCCGGAAGCTGATGAACGCCATCGACGCCGGTGAGGTGGACTATGACTTCGTGGAGGTCATGGCGTGTCCCGGCGGCTGCGCCGGCGGCGGCGGACAGCCCATCCACGACAGTGTGGAGATGGCAGCCAGCCGCGGCGACGTGCTGTGGAATATCGACAAGAATACGAAGGTGCGCTTCTCCCATGAGAACAAGGACGTACAGGCGCTGTATAAGGAGTACCTGCGCCAGCCGCTGGGTCACAAGGCCCATATGCTGCTGCACACCGACCACTTCGGATGGAAGATGCCCAGCGGCCACTGAGAAGCAAAAAAACATCCCGTGCCGATGCACGGGATGTTTTTTTATACAGGTTCAGCGCTTCAGAGCCTTGCGGATGGCGGGGGCGATGGTGACGGCGATGACGCCGCCGATGGCCGCCGTTACCAGCTGAGGCCAGGAGAAGGACGCGGACATGGCGGAGGCTGCCGCCTCCGGCAGGTTCAGGGCGGGGATGGCCACCTTGGTTACCAGCAGGAACAGCACCACGAACTTGCACACGGCCGCCGCGGCCACCGCCAGGTAACTGCGCAGGCCCAGGGGCTTGCCGCCGGCGATGAAGCGGAGTACCAGCACCAGTACCAGATTTCCCACGGCGATGAAGGGCACGATGGCCAGCTTGGCGGGGCCTACCCCCACCAGGAAGGCGCAAAAGGGACTGACCAGAGCCACCACCGCGCCGCACCATACGCCGCCCACCAGAGTGGACACGCCCAGCACCAGATTGACGCAGGAGCCGGTGACGAACTGGCCCAGAGCCTTGGTAGCCCACTGCAGCGCCACCAGCAGCGCGATCATGACCGCCGTCTCAGCGATCCAGAAAGTTTTATTTTTCATGCGGAAACCTCTTTCTTTTTCTTTTCCTTTATGATAGCATGTCCGGGAGAAGTTTACGTTGCCACAGCAACAAAAAGGAGGATGCGCATGGATATCGATACGGCGCTGCTGCGGCGGACGGGCCTGTTTCAGGACATGGAGGACGGGGACATCCGGCGGCTGCTGGACTGCCTGCACTGTCCGGTGCGGCGATACGGGCGGGGCGAGTTTCTGTGGCATGCCGGCGACGCGGTGCCCATGGCGGGCATCGTGCTGGAGGGCTGCGTGGATGCGGTGCAGTACGGTGAGGACGGCGGCGCGGTGCTGACGGCGCGGCAGGAGAAGGGCGGTGTGTTCGGCGACCTGCTGATGGCAGCCGGGCAGGCCAGCCCCCTGTCACTGGTGGCGTCGGCGGAGGGAGCGGCGGTGCTGTTCCTGCCGCTGGAGGGTATTCTGTCCGACTGCGGGCGGGGCTGCGCCTGCCACGTGGCGCTGCGGCGGAATCTGCTGGCGGAGACGGCCAGCAAATTCTGGGGCCTGCGGCAGCGGGTGGCCTATCTCACGGAGCCCCAGCTGCGGCGGCGCATCCTGCTGTTCCTGCGGGACCGGCGGGAGGCGGCGGGCAGCGACTACTTCCGCGTGCCCTACTCCCGTCAGGAGATGGCGGAGGTACTGGGCGTCAACCGCAGCGCCCTGTCCCGTGAGCTGGGACGGATGCAGCGGGAGGGGCTGCTGGAATTCTACCGCAGCAGCTTCCGGCTGAAAAACGTATAAAAGCAGCCCTCCGCTTCACATTCAGTGCGGAGGGCTGCTTTTATAGGGCGCTTATTTCAGAATACCTACGCCCATGATGACCGCGCCAAGCACCACCAGTACGATGCCGGTAGCGCGGTTCAGCGTCTTGGGCTGTGCCATATTGGCGAACACCGCGGCGATGCGGGCCCACACCAGTGTGAAGATGACGCAGAGTGTCCACACCAGCCAGTCCGGCGTGCCCCCGATGGCGAAATGGGATACCGCGCCGGTGAGGGCCGTGAAGGTCATGATAAAGACGCTGGTGCCCACCGCCGTTTTCAGCTCGTAGCCCAGCACGGTGGTAAGGATCAGGAGCATCATCATGCCGCCGCCTGCGCCGATGAAGCCGCAGATGAAGCCGATGAGCATGCCGCAGACCAGCGACTGAACCACCCGCTTCTTCGCCGACACGCTCTGCATGGACTCCTTGGTGGTCATCACCGGGCGGACGATGAACTTGATACCCAGCAGGAACGTCATGAACACGGAGAAATTCCCCATGGTGGCAGAAGGCACCAGACTGGCAACGTAGCTGCCCACCACGGTGAATGCCAGCACGCTGCCCATCATGATAAGGCCGTTTTTCACGTCCAGATTGCCGTTCTTATGGTACGTATAGGCCGAGACGGCGCTGGCCAGCACGTCGGAGGACAGGGCGATGCCCACCGCCATATAGGGGTCCATACCCAGAAATGTGATGAGCATGGGGCTGATCACCGCCGCAGCGCTCATACCGGCAAAGCCGGTGCCTAGGCCCGCGCCCATACCGGCGAAAAACGTGACTAAGATCGTGATCCATATCTGCATACTATCGCTCCTCCCGCAGCAGCTGATCCAGATTGCTGTCAATGATCTGCATGGCGTCAATGAACGCCGTCCGCAGCGGCGGCTCCATGCCGCGGAACAGGCTGTCGAAGAACGCTGTTTGCAGCTGCCGTCCGCGGCGGATGACCTCCTGCGCCCTGGGGGTGCATGCCAGCGCCGTCTTGCGGCGGTCTCCCGCCACCGGCTGCCGCGTCAGGTATCCCTCCTGCACCAGCTTGTCCACGTTGACGGACACCAGATTTGCCTTGATGTGCCGCACCTCCACAATGTCCCGCGCCGTCCGGTAGGATGGGTTGTTGGCCAGGAACAGCAGGATGTCGAAGGCTGTCTGTGTCAGGCCCAGCTCACGGCACAGCGGCTTGCATACCGCGCCGTAGGCCAGGGCGACCTTCTGGGCGAACTCCACATTGGCGTGCATATGTGCCATCTCCTTTACTTCAACTTTGTATTGTTCAAATTTGAATTAAAAATAGCACAACGCCGCCTCTCTGTCAAGTGGGGTCGGTAAAAATAGCGCAGGGCGGCGCTCAGACAGGAAAATGCCCTCCGCGGGGCAGAAAAGAAAACCCTCCGCACAGGCGGAGGGCTTTCTTTTCTTGCGTTTTTACACCTGACCGGCCTTGATGCGGTCAAACTCGCTGTCCATGTCGGCGCTGGGCTTCCGGGTCAGCAGGGAGACCACCACGATGACCAGTGCGCTGAACAGGAAGGCGGGCAGCAGCTCGTAGATGCCCCACACACCGCCCATCGGCTTCAGCACGCCGCGCCAGAAGAATACCATGGCGCCGCCGGCCACCATACCGGCGATGGCGCCGGCGCGGGTGGTACGTTTCCAGAACAGGGAGAACAGCATCAGGGGGCCGAAGGCCGCGCCGAAGCCCGCCCAGGCAAAGGCGGTGATGCCGAAGATGGTGGAGTTGGAGTTCCAGGCGATGGCCATGGCCACCAGCGTGATGAGCATCAGCGTAATGCGGGAGCACCACATGACCTGCTTCTCCGTGGCATCCTTCTTTACAATACCGCGATAGAGGTTCTGGCTGACGGCGCTGGCCGTGATCAGCAGGTAGGAGTCGGAGGAGGAAATGGCCGCCGCCAGCACGCCGGCGCAGGCAAAGCCCGCCAGCACGGGAGGCAGGAACATGATGGCCGCGTCCACAAAGATGTTCTCGGCATCGCTGTTGGACAGGTAGTCCAGACCCGCGATGCTGCGGCCCACGATGCCGATGAACACGGCGGCCGCCATGGAGATGACCACCCAGACGATGGCCACACGGCGGGAGAGCTTCAGCTCCTTCTCAGAGCGGATGCCCATGAACCGCAGCAGCACCTGGGGCATGCCGAAGTAGCCCAGGCCCCAGGCCAGGCAGGACACGATGGACAGTACGCCGTAGGGCTTGGCGGCGCCGAACACGTCCACCTCTGTGGCAGAGGGGGCAGCGGACTGGACCAGGGAGAAGAAGCCGTCGATGCCCTCGGCGTGCTGAATGGCCGCAGACAGGCCGCCGGCAGCGCCCACGGACATGATGAGGATCAGCACCAGCACCGTCACCATCACCACGGCCTGCATGAAATCGGAGGCGCTCTCCGCCAGGAAGCCGCCCAGGAACGTGTAGATCAGCACGAAGGCCGCCGCCACGATCATCATGCTCTGGTAGGACAGGCCGAACAGGTTGGCAAACAGCTTGCCGCAGGTGCTGAGGCACTGGGCCGCGTAGACAGAGAAGAAGATAATGATAATCAGGGAGGACAGCACCATCAGGGTCTTGTGCCTGCCCTCATGATAGCGCTTAGAGAAGAAGTCAGGCACGGTGAAGGCGTCTACCGCGATGCTGTACCGCCGCAGACGGCGGGAGGTGATGAGGAAGTTCAGGTAGGTACCTAGGGCAAGGCCGATGCAGGTCCAGCCCGCGTCGGCAAGACCCGTCCAGTAGGCAAGGCCCGGCAGGCCCATCAGCAGGTAGCCGGACATGTCCGACGCTTCGGCGCTGAAAGCCGTGACCCAGGGGCCCAGACTGCGGCCGCCCAGAAAATACGACTCTGCGTCCTTGTTGGCGCGGCGGGCGAACACGATGCCGATGGCGATCACCGCCAGCATATACAGGATCATAGCCAGCAGGTGCTGAATGTTTGCTCCATCCATGGAAAAAATCCTCCTTGACAGCCGACACATGAAGATTTATAATGTGTCTCATAAAGATTTTGAATACATGGGCGTATCATAGCACCACGCATTCAAAAATGCAAGGGGTAAATTCACAAAATGGACACAAAAAAGTATGCTGTTGTCGAAAAAGTCGTGGAGCGGGCGTCGCTGACCAAGGCGGCGGAGGAGCTGGGCCTCACCCAGTCCGGCGTCAGCCACATTGTGGCTGCGGTGGAAGCGGAGCTGGGTCTGCCGCTCCTGAAGCGCACCCGCACCGGCGCACGGCTGACGCCGGAGGGTGAGCGCCTCATGCCCCACATCCGCGCCATCGTGGCGGAGGAGCGGCTGCTGCACCAGACGGCGGAGGAGCTGCACACGCTGGCGGCGGGCAAGGTGCGGGTAGGCACGTTCACCAGCGTGGCCACCCACTGGCTGCCGGCCATGATGATGCGGTTCCAGCAGGAGCACCCCCAGGTGGAGTTCGAGCTGTTCAACGGCGACTACCACGATGTGGACCGGTGGCTGGCGGACGGCAGCGTGGATCTGGCCTTCGTGGCCCTGCCCGCCGAGGCGGACAGCCGGTGCGTGCCGCTGTACCGCGACGAGCTGGTGGCCGTGCTGCCCAAGGGGCACCGACTGTGCAGTCTGCCGGTGTGCCCTGCGGCGGAGATCGCCAAGGAGCCCATCATCTCCCTGCTGGAAACCTCCAACCACGATGTGCGGCGGGCACTGGACGCCGTGGGTGCCAAGCCGGATATCCGGTTCCGCACCAAGGACGACTACGCCGTCATTGCCATGGTGCGGCAGGGGCTGGGCGTCAGCATCATGCCGTCTCTGCTGCTGCGGGGCAACAATGAGGGCGTGGAGCTGCGGCCGCTGGACCCGCCGGCTTACCGCACCATCGCGCTGACCATGGGCAGCGTGGAGACCGGCCCCGCCGCCCGGCAGTTCGCGGAGTTCGCCAAGGCGTGGGTGAAGGAAAACGCATAACGAAACGGAGGAGACTCACGTCTCCTCCGTTTTCCTCTCATCCTATGGTATGCCGCGCGGCGTTCAGCAGGGCGTCCCGCTGGTTGGGCAGCGCACCGTCCATCACCTGTGCCAGCAGGGCGTTCAGCGTTTGCCCGATGGCGGGGCCGCGCAGGCCCAGGGCCGTCAGGTCCCGACCGTTCACCGCCAGGTCGCGGAGGGAGAAGCATGCCTGCTTTTCCAGCAGGGTGTTCAGTATCTCCTCCGCGCGGTCAATGTCCGCCAGACGATAGCGGTAGTCGGGATGCTGGGCCAGATTGTCCGCCCGCTTTACCGCCAGCAGCTGCCGGAACGTGCCCTCCCCCAGCTGGTGGACGGCGCGTGCGATGGCCTTCTCCGTCCGCGGGATGTCCCGATCGTGCCACTGCACCAGCGTCACCACCTGATGGGCGGTGCGCTTGTCCATCCGCAGTCGGCGGCAGGCGGTCTCCGCCAGCTCCGCCGATACCTTGGGGTGGCCGTAGAAATGGCCCACGCCCCGATCGTCCACGGTGAAACAGGGGGGCTTGCCCACGTCGTGGAGCAGCATGGTCCAGCGCAGCACCGGCTCCGGCGGGACGGCGGCCACGGCGCGGGACGTATGGCCCCACACATCGTAGAGATGGTGGCGGTTCCGCTGGTCAAGGCCCACGCAGGGCAGCAGCTCTGGCAGGAATACGCCCAGTACGTCGGGGTACGCCAGCAGCACCGGCAGCACGTACCGGCCGCACAGCAGGCGGTCCATCTCCGACAGCAGCCGCTCCGCGGCGATGCTGCCCAGCAGCGGGGCGCGGCGGTGCAGCGCGGCGGCGGTGCGCTCCTCCACAGTGAAACCCAGCACCGATGCGAAGCGCAGCGTCCGCATGATGCGCAGGGCGTCCTCGTCAAAGCGGCGGTCCGGCTCCCCCACGCAGCGCAGGAGGCCGCGGCGCAGGTCCTCCCTGCCGCCGTGGAGGTCGGTGAGGACGCCGCGGCGGTCCATGGCCATGGCGTTCACCGTCAGGTCGCGGCGGCACAGGTCCTCCGCCAGCGAGTCGGAGAAATACACCGCGTCGGGGCGGCGATGGTCGGAGTAGGGGCCATCGGCGCGGAAGGTGGTGACCTCTACGGAAAGGCCCTCCTGCCGGACAGTGACGGTGCCGTGCTGCAATCCCGTGGGGATGCTGCGGCCCGCGAACAGGGCGGCGGTCTGCTCCGGTCGGGCGGAGGTGGCAACATCCCAGTCCTGGGGTACGCGGCCCAGCAGCGTGTCCCGCACACAGCCGCCCACGGCATAGGCCGCGAAGCCCGCCTGCTCCAGCCTCTCCAGAACGGCGCTGACCTGCGCTGGGAACATATGTGTCGCCTCCCTTCGTCCCGCAGTGCCAGAAGTCGGCAAAAAAGCCAGTTGCACTTCAGGGGTCTGTGTACTATAATTAGATATTAGCATGATTTCTGGAATTGTCAATTTTCATACCACACTTTCCGGCGCACCGCGCCGTTTGGAGGTCTTTTCTATGATGCATCCCGCTGCGGACATCCGCACACTGTTACAGCCCGGCAAGCGCGTCCATCTGGCCGGTATCGGCGGCGTATCCATGTGCGCGCTGGCCGAGGTACTGCAGGGCATGGGCCTTGTGGTGCAGGGCTCCGACATGACGGACAGCGACACCGTCCGGCACCTGCGGTCCCTGGGCATGGAGGTGGCCATCGGCCACTCCGCCAAGAATCTGAAAAACTGCGACGCCGTGATCCGCACCGCCGCCATCCACGACGGCAATCCCGAGATCGCCGGCGCCATCGCCCGGGGCATCCCCGTGTACGAGCGGGCCCAAGCCTGGGGCGGCATTATGCGGAGCTACCGCAACGCCCTGTGCATCTCCGGCACCCACGGTAAGACCACCACCACGTCCATGGCTACGCACATCTTCATGGCCGCACAGAAGGACCCCACCGTCATGATCGGCGGCACGCTGCCCCTGCTGCACGGCGGCTATCGGGTGGGACAGGGCGACACCATCATTCTGGAGAGCTGCGAATACTGCAACTCCTTCCTGAACTTCTTCCCCACCGTGGCGGTGATCCTCAACGTACACGCCGACCATCTGGACTTCTTCAAGGATCTGGCGGATATCGAGCAATCCTTCCACCGGTTTGCGGAGCTGGTGCCGGAGGGCACCGGCCGCGTGGTGGCCAATCTGGACGATGCGGGCGCCCGTGCCGCCGTGGCGGGGCTGGACCGTCCTCTGTTCACGTACAGTGTCAGGGATCACAGCGCCAGCTGCTATGCCGATAACGTGTCCATGTTCGACGGGTGCGGTGAGTTCGACGTAATGATCCTCGGGCAGCGCTATGCCCACGTGACGCTGCACGTCCCCGGGAGCCACAACGTGTCCAATGCGCTGGCCGCCGCAGCCGCCGCGTATCTGCTGGGGGTGGACGGCAAGGCCGTGGAGGAGGGCCTTGCCGCGTTTACCGGCGCGGGACGGCGCTTCGAGTACAAGGGTACCTATCACGGGGCGGAGGTGTACGACGACTACGCCCACCATCCCGATGAGGTAGAGGCCCTGCTGAATGCGGCGCGGCCCCTGCCCCACCAGCGGCTGATCTGTGCGTTCCAGCCCCACACCTACACCCGCACCGCCGCGCTGTTCGACGATTTCGTGCGGGTGCTGCGGATGCCGGACAAGGTGGTGCTGGCAGAGATCTACGCCGCCCGCGAGAAAAACGAGCTGGGCATCTCCTCCCGCGATCTGGCGGCCCAGATCCCCGGCGCCGTGTACTGCTCCACGCTGGAGCAGGTGACGGAGGAGCTGGCCAGACTGGCCCAGCCCGGGGACATGATCATCACCGTGGGTGCGGGCGACATCTACCGCGCCGGTGAAATGCTTCTGAACCGGGGTGACGCGGAATGAATCTCTCCCCTGTTTATCACAACAGCCGTCCCGATGGTGAGCTGCTGCCCCAGGAGGCGGCAGCCTTCGATCTGCTGGACCGGCTGGGCATCGAATACGACCGCGTCAGCCACGATGCCGCCTTCAACATGGAGCTGTGCGCCGAGGTGGGGCGCGCGCTGGGTGTCAGCGTGTGCAAGAACCTGTTTCTGTGCAACCGGCAGAAAACCCAGTTCTATCTGCTGTGCATGATGCCGGACAAGCCGTTCCACACCAAGGACCTCAGCGCCCAGATCCACTCCACCCGCCTGAGCTTCGCGCCGGAGGAGCTGCTGTGGGAGCTGCTGCACTGCACCCCCGGCTCCGCCACCGTGCTGGGCCTTGCCAACGACACGGAGCGCCGCGTGCAGCTGCTCATTGACCGTGAGGTGTACAATGCGCCGTATTTCTCCTGCCACCCCTGCATCTGCACCAGCACCCTGCGGCTGAAAACCGCCGATGTGCTGGACAAGCTCCTGCCCGCCGCGGGACACGAGCCTATGGTGGTGGAGCTGTAAAAAGACGGCGGAAGGGGCAGCGCCCCTTCTCTGCACAGCCGCTGCCGGCCGTACGGCGGACGGCGGAAATATGTGCCCGATACAGTGTCTGCCAACGGCAGGCACTGTTTTTTGCATTTTACACAAAAAACTCTTGCAATCGGAAACGTTATCGGGTATACTCACCGTATTCCTACCGCCACGGCGCACTCCACTTCTTGCGCCGCGGCGGCAAAAGAAAAGGAGAATGAGCCGCTGTGGCTGGCGGTGCGGCAATGTGGAGACTTGTCGTAAGGCGCATGGGACATTCCGCCCTGCGTGAGGCTGTCATTGCGGAGGCAGGACAGTTACAGCCAGGAATGTATGGCAAAGGTCATCCTGAAGGACCTGAAGAAGGTCTACCCCAACACCGAGAAGAAGAAAAAGGCCAAGAAGGGCGAGGAGCCGGAGAAGAAGAGCAACCTCCAGATCACCGATGAGGGCGTTGTGGCGGTCCAGCAGTTCAATCTGGAGATCGCCGACAAGGAGTTCATCGTGCTGGTGGGCCCCTCCGGCTGCGGCAAGTCCACCACCCTGCGGATGATCGCGGGTCTGGAGGACATCACCTCCGGCGAGCTGTGGATCGGCGACAAGCTGATGAACGATGTGGAACCCAAGGACCGCAACATCGCCATGGTGTTCCAGAACTATGCCCTGTATCCCCACATGACCGTGTATGAGAACATGGCCTTCTCCCTGAAGCTGAAGAAGGCCCCCAAGGATGAGATCGACAAGAAGGTCCGCGAGGCTGCGGAGATCCTGGACATCACCCAGTATCTGGACCGCAAGCCCAAGGCCCTGTCCGGCGGCCAGCGCCAGCGTGTGGCCATCGGCCGCGCCATCGTCCGCGACCCCGCCGTGTTCCTGATGGACGAGCCGCTGTCCAACCTGGACGCCAAGCTCCGCAATCAGATGCGCGCCGAGATCATCAAGCTGCGCCAGCGCATCGACACCACATTTGTCTACGTGACCCACGACCAGACCGAGGCCATGACGCTGGGCGACCGCATCGTCATCATGAAGGACGGCTTCATCCAGCAGATCGGTACGCCCCAGGAGGTGTTCGATCACCCCGCCAACCTGTTCGTGGCCGGCTTTATCGGTACGCCCCAGATGAACCTGTTCGATGCGCGGCTCATCAAGCAGAACGGCAAGTACGCCGTGACGCTGGACGGCATCACCGTGGAGCTGGCCGAGGACAAGCAGGCCCGCCTCGCCGCCAAGGATGTAGCGGAGCAGGACGTGGTGCTGGGTGTCCGCCCCGACCATATCATGCTGTGCGCCGATGGCGTCAGGGGCAAGGTGGATGTCAGCGAGCTGATGGGCTCGTCCGTACACCTGCACATCTCCACCAACGGCCATGACGTGGTGGTCATCGTGCCCACCAACGGCAACGCCGCCCACTTCCCCATGGGCAGTGAGGTCAACATGATCTTCGGCGGCAATGTGGCCCACGTGTTCAGCAAGGAGACGGAAAAGAATCTGGAGTGGTAACAGGACGGCAAAGAGCCCCATCCCGACGGATGGGGCTCTTTTTTGGTCATTCCGGACGGATCTCGCCGTGCTCCTTTTCAAAGTCCGCAATACGCTTTTTGATCATCTGCTCCAACTCGCGGTTCTTGGTGCGGCCCTCGTATTCCGCGATATAGCCCAGTTTGTCCAGCAGGATCTGCTCCACGCGCAGCGTGTATCGGCTCAGGTGGTCCTTCATATTGCCGCCTCCATGACGAAGTATTGACAAAATAATAGCGGCATATTATACTTTTATGTGCGAATGACGAAGTTTTGACGCATCATGAGGTCCAGAATGTCCTATCAAAAGATGTATACGCTGCTGTTCAACGCCATCACCGACGCGCTGCAAGACCTCTCCGCCGGAGCGGTCCAACAGACCATGGTCCAGCTGGCTGCCGCACAGCAGCAAGCGGAGGAACTGTATCTGTCCGACACGCAAAAATAGAGAGAAGCCCTGCTGCGCAGGGCTTCTCTCTATTTTAGTTTTTCAGCAGTTCCCGTCTGGCGCGCCAGTCGGGGAGATAGCGCTCCACCTCCGCGTAGAACGCCGGCGAGTGGTCGTGGTGCCGGATGTGGGCCAGCTCATGGACCACCACATACTCGATGGCCGCCGCCGGATAGGCCATCAGGTACAGTGAGAAGCTGAGCCGGTTCTTGCCGGAGCAGCTGCCGAACCGCGTACGGGCGGCGGTGATGGTGATGCCTGCGGGCTGTACGTCCATGCGCCGGGCCCAATAGGCCACCCGCTGCGGCAGCACCGCCTTCGCCTGCTGCCGCCACGCCTCCACCTGCTGGGGCGATGGGACGGGGTGGGCCGCCAGATACGCCTGACGGCGGGCCATGTGGCTTTCCAGCCACGCCTGGTGCTGCGCCGCGAAGCGGGCGATGGCCGCGTCCGATGCGCCGTAGGGCGCCCGAACCAGCGCCGCGCCCTCCCGCGTCACCTCCAGCGCCATGGTGCGGCGGTGGGAACGGATCACCGTGTAGTCCGTCATGCGTCCTCCTCCACCGGCGCAAAGCGGGGGCCGCGATAGCCGTCCCGCTCCACCTGCTCCGACCACATGGCGGCGGGCCGCACCCAAAGGCCGCCGTCGCCGTACAGAGCGCGGTACACCACCATCTCCTCCAGCGTCTCGGAGTGGCGGGCCGTGCCGATGACCTGGTATTCCATGCCCTTGAAATGGCGGTAGCGCCCGGGTTTTATAGTTGACATAACATCTCCTCCGCAGGTATGGGTTGCATTGTGCCCCCCGACATTATATACTATGATGCGTCAGAAGTAAACGGGAGGAATGCTGTATGCGAAGTATCTGCCTGCGGCTGCGGCGGGGCGACGATCTGCTGCTGTCCATCCGGCAGTTGGCGGCGCGGGAGGGCCTGCGCTGCGCCGTAGTGCTGTCCGGCGTAGGCTGCGTCACGGAGGCGCGGGTGCGGGATGCCTCCGGCGTCACCGTGCGGCACATCGCCGAGCCCTGCGAGATCGTGTCCCTCAACGGGACGGTCAGCGCGGCGCGGTGCCACCTGCACATTGCTCTGGCGCGGGAGGATCTGTCCACCCTGGGTGGGCATCTGATGGAGGGCACGATCATCAACACCACCTGCGAGCTGGTGCTGCTGGAGCCGGACGGCTGGCGCTGCGGCGTAGAGCAGGACGATGAGACGGGCTACGACGAGATCGTATTTCAGGAGGAACCATGAAAAACACCACACTTTGCTATATTGAGAACCCACAGGGGGAATACCTGATGCTCCACCGCGTCAAGAAGGAGAACGATCTGAACCGCGACAAGTGGATCGGCGTGGGCGGCAAGTGCGAGGAAGACGAGAGCCCCGAGGAATGCGTCTGCCGCGAGACGCTGGAGGAGACGGGCCTGACACTGACGGACTACCGCTACCGCGGTCTGGTCACCTTCGTGTCCGACCGATGGGAGGGCGAGTACATGCACCTGTTCACCGCCACCGGCTGGGCCGGTACGGTACAGGAGTGCAACGAGGGCGTACTGGAATGGCTGCACAAGGACGCGCTGGCGGCGCTGCCCCAGTGGGCGGGGGACAAGATCTTTCTGGACCTTATCCGCCGTCCGGACACACCGTTTTTCTCCCTGAAGCTGCAATATCAGGGCGAGACGCTGGTCTATGCGGCGCTGGACGGAAAGGAGCTGGCGGTATGATCCTGATCAGCGCGTGCCTGTTGGGCTGCGCCTGCCGCTACGACGGGAAAAGCAAGCCCCACCCGCTGGCGCAGGAGCTGGCGCGGCAGGGTCTGGCAGTGCCTGTCTGTCCGGAGCAGCTGGGCGGGCTGCCCACGCCCCGTGCCCCCTCGGAGCGGCAGGGGGAGCGGGTGGTGAGCTCCCTGGGCGCGGACGTGACGGCCCAGTACCGACGCGGCGCGGAGGAGGCCCTGCGTCTGGCGGAGCTGTACGGCTGCACCACGGCGGTGCTGAAGGAGCGCAGTCCCTCCTGCGGCAGCGGGGCTATCTACGACGGCACATTCACCGGTACGGTGACGGAGGGCTGGGGCACGGCGGCGGCACTGCTGCGGCGGCACGGCGTCCGCGTACTGGGCGAGAGTCAACTGGCAAGCCTGCTGGAAGAATTGGGCAGTACACAATAGCAGATACGTTCAGGAGGCGTGCCGCGCGGCGCGCCTCTCGTGATTTTCACAAGAAAAGACGCATTTTCTATGTGCGTTTCGTCAAAAATACAAAAAACGATTGACTTTCGCGGGCAAAGCCGCTAAGATGGCAATATCGAAGCGGTAACGTTTCCGGGAAGGTTACCGAAAACACCGCTTTTTGCCACAGTACGACAGGAAGGACCATCGGCATGACGATCAAGGACATCGCTAAACAGTGCAGCGTCAGCGTCAGCACCGTATCCCGCGTGCTCAATGACCGTCCGGACGTCAGCGATGAGGTGCGCCGGAAGGTCCGGGCCGCCATTAAGGACAGCAACTACATTCCCAATAACAGCGCCCGGGATCTGGTCCGGACCAAATCCGAGTCCATCGGGCTGGTGGTCCGCGGCGTATCCAATCCGTTCTACACGGACATCATTCAGGCCATTGAAAAGACCGTCACCGACGCCGGCTTTTCTCTGGTGATGCAGCAGATCCCCTCCTGCGGCGATGAGGTACAGCGCGCCGCCGTCATGGAGCGGGAAAAGCGGCTGCGGGGCATCATTTTTCTGGGCGGGCGGCTGGATTACTCCCCCGAGGATCTGGCTATGCTGAACGTGCCCTATGTATGCTGCTCCTACTCCAATCAATACGGCACCCTGCGCATCGGCGAGTACTCCGCCGTGTCCATCGCCGATGAGGAAGCGGCCCAGCAGGCTGTGGATCACCTCTACGACCACGGGCACCGACGCATTGCGGCGCTGATCTGCCGGCCGGACGACCAGTCCATCAGCCAGCTGCGGTATCAGGGCTACTGCAAGGCCCTGGCCGCCCACGGCATCCCCCTGGACCCTGAACTGGTGATGTGCGCCGGCAGCTTTGACATCCGGGACGCCTACGACGCCGTCTGCGAAAAGCTGCGGCAGGGTGCGGAATTCACGGCGCTGTTTGCCATAGCCGACTCCATGGCCATCGGCGCCATGCGGGCCCTGCGGGACGAGGGACGCGCCGTGCCGCAGGACTGCTCCGTCATTGCTATCGATGGGCTGGAGTTGTCCGCCTACATCGAGCCGCCGCTGACCACCCTGTGCCAGCCCATGGAGGCGATGGGACAGCGCAGCGCCCAGATCCTGCTGGGTCTTATCCATGGCCACGGCGCCCACTGCTGCGAGGTGCTGCCTACCCAGCTGCGGCAGGGCGGCTCCGTACAGGATATTTGATGCGGTTTTTGTGCCGGAAACGGCGTGAAAATAATTTTTTTGAAGGAGTAATCAAACATGAAGAAGTTTCTTTGCATGCTTCTGGCTCTTGTGATGGCTCTGTCCCTGGTAGCCTGCGGTGAGCAGAAGCAGCCCGATGCCAACACTGGTGATGGCGACGGCGATACCACTGCCACCGGCAGCGTGTACTATCTGAACTTTAAGCCCGAGTCCGATGCCGCTTGGCAGACCCTGGCCGCCGCTTACACCGCGGAGACCGGCGTGCCCGTCAAGGTCGTCACCGCCGCTTCCGGCCAGTACGACACCACCCTGACCGCCGAGATGGATAAGGACACCGCTCCCACCATGTTCCAGGTGGGCAACCTGGGCGCTGTCAACAGCTACGGTGAGTTCTGCTACAATCTGGAAGGCACCGACGTGTACAACCAGATGACCACCCATGACTTCGATCTGAAGAACGCCGACGGCGAGACCGTGTCCATCGGTTACTGCTATGAGGCCTTCGGCATCATTGTCAACAAGGCTCTGCTGGAGCAGGCCGGCCACTCCCTGGACGAGATCACCAACTTTGAGTCCCTGAAGGCTGTTGCCGATGACATCCATGCCCGTGCTTCCGAGCTGGGCTTCGATGCCTTCACCTCCGCCGGCCTGGACGGCTCTTCCTCCTGGCGTTTCTCCGGCCATCTGGCCAACATGCCCCTGTACTACGAGTTCCGCGATGACAACGTCACCGCTCAGCCCGCCACCATCAAGGGTACTTATCTGGACAACTACAAGGCCATCTGGGATCTGTATACCACTGATTCCGCCACCACCGGCGCTGCCCTGCTGACCGCTACCGGCGATCAGGCTGAGGCTGAGTTCGGCGAAGGCAAGGCCGTGTTCTATCAGAACGGCACCTGGGAGTTCAGCAACCTGACCGCTGCTGACAAGTTCGCCATGAACCCCGATGATCTGGCCATGATCCCCATCTACTGCGGTGTGGACGGCGAGGACAAGGCCGGTCTGTGCTGCGGCACTGAGAACTGCTGGGCTGTCAACAAGAACGCCTCCGAGGAGGACATCAAGGCCACTCTGGACTTCATGAACTGGGTCGTCACCTCTGACGCCGGCACCACCATGCTGGCCGAGCAGTTTGGTCCCTGCCCCTTCAAGAACGCCAAGACTCCCGAGAACGTGTTCTTCGCACAGGCCAACGAGTATGTTGCCAACGGCAACTACACCGTCACTTGGGCCTTCAACTGGACTCCCGCTGTTGACGATTGGCGCGCCGCCGTCGTGGACGCTCTGAGCAAGTACACCACCGGCAACGGCAGCTGGGACGATGTCAAGACCGCCTTCGTGGAGGGCTGGGCAACTCAGTACGCCAACGAGCACTAAGTTCCCCGCGTCCCTGTGACGCAGAGGCAGCACAATACAGGCGGGGCGGGCGTTACGCCCGTCCCGCCTGCGCTTTCTCCGTGGTGGCGTGAGCTGTTGTCCGACGCGGTCGGGCAAGAGCTTTCGCCATGACAATAACCGCAGAACAGCAGAACAGGAGTTGAAAGAATGAAGCGATTACATCGAAAGCGTGACGCGGCCGCACTCAGCAGCCGTCTGATCCGTCGGCCCATTCAACGGATGGTGTGGCTTTTTCTGCTGCCCACCTTCGCCGCCTTTTGCATCGGGTTCCTGTACCCCTTCCTGAAAGGTGCGTTTTTGTCCTTCTGCAAGTTCAAGCTCACCAGCCAGTGGACATGGGTGGGGTTTGACAACTATGTGAAGGCCTTCTCCGACAGCAGCTTCCTCCACGCCTTCTGGTACACGGCACTGTTCGCCCTCGTGTCGGTGGCGTTCATCAACGTGCTGGCCTTTACGGTGGCGTACTTCCTGACCAAGGGCATCAAGGGCTCCAACCTGTTCCGCACGGTATTCTTCATGCCCAACCTCATCGGCGGCATCGTGCTGGGCTATATCTGGTCCATGATTTTCGACGGCATTCTGGTGAAGTACAACACCTCCGTGGTGCTGGAGAGCAAATACGGCTTCTGGGGCCTCATCATCCTGATGTGCTGGCAGCAGGTGGGCTATATGATGATCATCTACATCGCCGGTCTGCAGTCTATCCCCGAGGACATGCTGGAGGCCGCCCGCATCGACGGCGCCAACAGCTGGCAGACGCTGTGGAAGGTCACCATCCCCAACATGATGAGCTCCTTCACCATCTGCATCTTCCTGACCCTGACCAATGGCTTCAAGCTGTTCGACCAGAACCTGGCCCTCACCGGCGGCCGCCCGTTCCTGCAGCAGCCGGACGGCAGCGTCATCAAGACCACGGAGATGCTGGCCCTGAACATCTACAACGCATTCTACTCCGGCGGCGGCAACAACCGCGGCGTGGGGCAGGCCAAGGCCGTGGTATTCTTCATTCTGGTAGCCGTGATCGGCCTCATCCAGCTCCAGGCGACCCGTAAGAAGGAGGTGCAGCAGTAATGCAGACCAGTCTTTCCAAAAAGCACGAGCGCGGCAAAATGGCGATGACCGTGGCGTTCGCAGTCATCTGCATCGTCTACCTGCTGCCTATCCTCATCGTGCTGATGAACTCCTTCAAGAGCAACGCCGCCGTGAATACGGAGACGTTTGCCCTCCCCAATGCTGACAGCTTTGTGGGCTTCCAGAACTACGTCAAGGGCATGACCTTCGGCAACTACCCCTTCGTTAAGGCCGTGTTTTACAGCCTGTTCATTACGCTGGTATCCTCGGCGCTGATTTTGCTGTGTACCTCTATGGCGGCGTGGTACGTCTCCCGCGTGGGCAGTCTGGTCAGCAAGATCGTGTACTACCTGTGCGTGTTCTCCATGGTGGTACCGTTCCAGATGGTGATGTTCACCCTGTCCCGTACCGCCAACAAGCTGCACCTGGACACGCCGTGGACCATCCCTGTTATCTATCTGGGCTTCGGCGCGGGTCTGGCGGTGTTCATGTTCTCCGGCTTCGTGAAGTCCATCCCGCTGGAGATCGAGGAGGCCGCTGTCATTGACGGCTGCGGCCCGCTGCGCACCTTCTTCCTGGTGGTGCTGCCCATGATGAAGCCTACGTTCATCTCCGTGGGCGTGCTGGAGATCATGTGGGTGTGGAACGACTTCCTGCTGCCGTACCTGGTACTGGACCGCACCAAGTATATGACCATCCCCATCGTCATCCAGCACCTGAAGGGCAGCTACGGTCAGGTGGATATGGGCGCTACCATGGCGCTGATCCTGCTGAGCATCCTGCCGGTCATCGTGTTCTACCTGCTGTGCCAGAAGCACATCATCAAGGGTGTGGCCGCCGGCGCCGTCAAGGGCTAAAAACCATGAACAACGGGGCGGGCATTTCGCCCGCCCCGCGTAACTCTGCTTATCTCTGAAAGAAAGTGACGTACTGCTATGAAACGTTCCAGTGGTATTCTGATGGCCATCTCCTCCCTGCCCTCCCCCTACGGGATCGGCACGCTGGGACAGGCGGCCTACGACTTCGCGGACTTCCTGCAGGCAGCGGGCCAGCGCTACTGGCAGATGCTGCCGCTGGGGCCCACCAGCTATGGCGATTCGCCGTACCAGAGCTTTTCCGCCTACGCGGGCAATCCCTATTTCATCGACCCCGAGCTGCTCATCGCCGACGGCCTGCTGACCAAGAGTGAGTGCAGCCGCTGCAAGTGGGGCGGCGACGCCCGCCACGTGGACTACGGCCGCATCTACGAGAAGCGGTTTGATCTGCTGCATAAGGCGTTCCAGCGGGGCTGGAAGCGGGACAGCGAGGCGGTGGCCGCCTTTGCCGCGGCCAATGCCCGCTGGCTGCCGGACTACGCCCTGTTCATGGCCTGCAAGCGCCATTTCGGCATGAAGGCGTGGACGGAGTGGCCTGACGACATCCGCCTGCGGCAGGAGGGCGCGCCGGAGAAGTACCGTGCGCTGCTGCAGGAGGACGTGGATTTCTTCACCTACCTGCAATATCTGTTCTTCCAGCAGTGGGATCGCCTGCGGGACTACGTCCACGGGCTGAACATCCGCATCATCGGCGATTTGCCTATCTACGTGGCCATGGACTCCGCCGACGTGTGGGCAGAGACGGAGTTTTTCCAGCTGGATGACACGTTGGTTCCCAAGGCGGTGTCCGGCGTACCGCCAGACTACTTCAGCGCCGATGGCCAGTTGTGGGGCAACCCGCTGTACAACTGGGACCGCATGCGCGAGGACGGCTTCGGCTGGTGGATACGTCGCATCGACGGCAGCGGCAAGCTGTTCGATGTCATCCGCATCGACCACTTCCGCGGCTTCGACAGCTACTGGGCGGTGCCCTACGGCGAGACCACGGCCAAGAACGGTAAATGGGTCAAGGGCCCGGGCATGGATCTGGTGGGCCGTCTCAACGGTTGGTTCCCCCAGCTGGAGTTCATCGCCGAGGATCTGGGCTACCCCACCCCCAGCGTCCAGCAGCTGCTGCACGAATCCGGTTGGCCCGGGATGAAGGTGCTGGAGTTTGCCTTCGACTCCCGCGACACCAGCAACTACCTGCCCCACACCTACACGGAGCACTGCATCTGCTACACCGGTACCCACGACAACAGCCCCCTGACCTTGTGGCGGCAGGAGGCCAAGCCGGAGGACATCGCCTACGCCCGGGATTACCTGGCCCTGACGGAGCAGGAGGGCTTCCACTGGGGCGTCATCCGCGGCGGCATGAGCAGCGTCGCGGAGCTGTTCGTGGCCCAGATGCAGGACTATTTGGGCCTTGGCGAGGGGCACCGCATGAACACCCCCGGCACCCAGAGCGGCAACTGGCAGTGGCGTCTGCTGCCCGGCGAGCTGACGCCGGAGCTGGCGGAGCGCATCCGCCGCATGACCGTGCTGTATGGTCGTACCGACCGTCCGGCGGAGCCGGAGGAGAGCGCCGAATAAACTCAACGGCAGCAGCCGCCGTCCGGTCTTCGGACGGCGGCTGTTTCGCTGTCTGGCTATTTCTGTCTGCGCGCAAAAAAGGACCGGCTCCGCGAGCCGGTCCTTTTTTGTATGTATTGCTTCCGCGCAGTTTCTTAATAGCTGCCCAGGTCGGCGCTGGCGTCGCCCTCGACGCTCTTGCCGAACTCGTAGTCGTTGCCGGGCAGGATGGCGTTCAGGATGACGCCCGCCAGAGCGGCAATAGCCAGACCGGTCAGGGTGATGTCGGCGCTGCCCACGGTGAAGGTGATGCCGCCGGTGGAGGCGAAGCCCAGACCGCACACGAAGATGACGGCGGCGATGATGAGGTTGCGGGACTTGGTGAGGTCAACGCGGTTTTCCACCACGTTGCGGACGCCGACGGCGGAGATCATACCGTAGAGGACGAAGCTGACGCCGCCCACGATGGCAGTGGGGATGGAGTTGACCAGCGCGTCAAACTTGGGGGAGAAGCTGAGGATGATGGCGTACAGCGCCGCCAGACGGATGACCCGGGGATCGTACACGCGGCTCAGTGCCAGCACGCCGGTGTTCTCGCCGTAGGTGGTGTTGGCAGGGCCGCCGAACATACCGGCGAAGGCGGTGGCAAGACCGTCGCCCAGCAGGGTGCGGTGCAGGCCGGGATCCTCGATGAAGTTCTTGCCGGTGGTGGAGGAGATAGCGGAGATGTCGCCGATGTGCTCCATCATGGCGGCGATGGCGATGGGGGCCATCACCAGGATGGAGGTAATGTCAAACTTGGCGATGACGAATTTCTGCAGGCCCACAAAGTCGGCGATGGCGACCTCCGTGAAGTCCACCTGATGGAAGATCAGCGCCACGATGTAGCTGCCCACCACACCCAGCAGGATGGGGATGATCTTGATCATGCCCTTGCCCCAGATATTGGCGACGATGATGATGGCGATGGCGCACAGTGCCAGCCACCAGTTGGTGGAGGCGTTGGTCACGGCGGTGCCGGACAGGTTCAGACCGATGAGGATGATGATGGGGCCGGTGACGATGGGGGGGAAGAACCGCATGACCTTCTTGGCGCCCACCAGCTTGAACAGCAGTGCCAGCACCAGATACAACAGACCCGCGACCACCACGCCGCCCAGTGCGTAGGGCAGCTTCTCCTCGCCGGTCATGGCGGCGAACTTGCCGCTGTCCAGATTGGCTACCGCCTGGAAGCCGCCCAGAAAGGCGAAGGAGGAACCCAGGAAGGCGGGTACCTTAAACTTGGTGCAGACGTGGAACAGCAGCGTGCCGATACCGGCAAACAGCAGGGTGGTCTGGATGGACAGGGGCAGGCCGTAGCCGCTGACCAGGATGGGGACCAGTACCGTGGCGCCGAACATGGCGAACAGGTGCTGGAGGCCCAGCAGCAGCATCCGCGGGATGCCCAGCTCCCGAGCGTCGTAGATGGCATCTTGTCCGAGTTTTTTGTTCATGTGACAGTTCCTCTCTTTCTTCTTACGTTTATTTCCACTTGCTTGCAAACTCAAAAAAATGGCCGGTGAAAAAATCACCGGTCAAAGGAAACACTATTAAAATTAAAAATGGAAACAGTGGGAGCCGCCTTCCGCTTCTTCGTCACATTCTTGCAGGTCATGGCAGTCCCTCCTCTCTGTTCGTCTCGCCTATTATACGGGCCGCTCCGGCGAAAAGCAATACATTTCTTTGCCAAGAAACCGCCAAAATTCCCGCTTTTCCTTTGTCACATCTCACAAACCCGTCGCCTCCGCTGCTGGCAGGCATCAGCGGGTATCGCCATTTACATCGGCGCCGAATCGTGGTACTATACCATGGATAAGGAGGTGTGCTATGGACGTTTCCGTGTACCATTACGACGCGGTGGACTCCACCAATACCCAGTGCAGGCGGCTGGCCGCGGAGGGCGTCGTCAATGCCGTGGTGACAGCGGACTGCCAGACGGCGGGCCGCGGCCGCATGGGCCGCAGCTTCCAGTCTCCCCCGGGGCTGGGCCTGTACCTGTCCGTCCTGTGGCGCACCGGCCTGCGCACCGACACGCTGCCCATGGTCACGCCGCTGGCGGCAGTGGCCGTGTGCCGCGCCATTGAGGAGGTCTGCGGCCTGCACTGCGGCATCAAATGGCCCAACGACCTGCTGCTGGGCGGCAAAAAGGTCTGCGGCATCCTGACGGAATCCGCCTTCCGTCCCGACGGTACGCCGGACTGGGTCATCGTGGGCATCGGCGTCAATGTCTCCCAGACCGCCGCCGATTTCTCCCCCGACGTAGCCGCCATCGCTACCTCTCTGCGGATGGAGCTGAAGGGCGATGTATCCCGTGACGCCCTGGCCCAGGCCCTGACGGCGCAGCTGGCGGCGCTCCACGACAGCGCCCTCCCCTGCCCCAGCCTGTGGCGGGAGGACTACTGCGCCCGCTGCGTCAACGTCGGCCAGCGGGTGCGCCTGACACGAGACGGCGCGATTCGCGGCGCCGTCGCGGAGGGGATCGACCCGCAATACGGCCTGACGGTACGGTATGACGACGGCTCGGAGGAGACGCTGCGAGGCGGCGAGGTATCGGTCCGCGGACTCTATGGATATTCTGAATGAGGTGATCTTGTGAAATTATTATGGGAACTGTTCCTTACCTTCGCCAAGGTGGGCGTCATGACATTCGGCGGCGGCATGGCCATGCTGCCCATCCTCCAGCGGGAGGTGGTGGAGAACAAAGGCTGGGCCACCGATGAGGAGCTGGTGGACTATTTCGCTATCGGCCAGTGTACCCCGGGCATCATCGCCGTCAATACCGCCACCTTCGTGGGGCAGAAGCAGCGGGGCGTCGTGGGCGGCATCGTGGCCACGCTGGGCATCGTGTTCCCCTCCCTTCTCATTATCACGGTGCTGGCCGGCGTCATTAACAGCTTCTCCCATCTGGACTGGGTGCAGCACGCCTTTGCCGGGATCCGCGTGTGCGTGTGCGTGCTGATCTTCAATGCCACGCTGAAACTGCTGAAGGGCTCCGTCAAGGACTGGCCCGCCGCCGTGATCTTCGTCGCGGTGCTGGCGGCCTCCCTGTTCACGAATCTCTCCCCCGTGATCTTTGTGGCGGCCGCCGCCCTGTGCGGCATCGTCATCCAGAACTTGATAAGGAGGGAGAAATAATGCTGTACCTCCATCTTTTCTGGGAGTTTTTCAAGACTGGTCTCTTCGCCGTGGGCGGCGGACTGGCCACCCTCCCCTTTTTGCAGGATATGGCCGACCGCACCGGCTGGTTCACCCGCGCCCAACTGGCGGATATGCTGGCGGTGTCCGAGTCCACCCCCGGCCCCATCGGCGTCAACATGGCCACCTATGTGGGGTTCACCACCGGCGGCGCCGGCGGCGCGCTCATCGCCACGCTGGGTCTGGTAACGCCGTCGGTCATCGTCATCCTCATCGTGGCGGCGTTTTTGAAGGCGTTCCGCGACAGCAAGTGGGTCAGCGCCGCGTTTTACGGCCTGCGTCCCGCCTCTACCGCGCTGGTGGCGGCGGCGGGCATCTCCGTGGTGCTCATCGCCATGGTGAACACCGGAGCGGCGGGTCTGGCATTCTTCAACTGGAAGGCCATCGCTTTGGCCGCCGTACTGCTGGTACTGACCCATTGGGTCAAATTCACCAAAAACCTGCACCCCATTTGGTTCATTCTGGCCAGCGCCGTTGTGGGCGTCGTGTTCAAATTCTGAGCGGTATCCAAAAGGAGCCTGCCTGCGGCAGGCTCCTTTTTCGCGCCCTGCGCCCCGCTTTTGCCTGCGCCGGACGTGTGGACCATACCGCGCAAAGATCTGCCGACCATCCCGGGCTTGACAGCCGCAGCGCGCTATGGTACAATGCAGTTAAAGTCATTTAACTTCCTGTGCGGCAGGTTTTTTCATGCCCCGTCGGTTAGATTACTTTAACCACGTATGGGCCGCACATTCTGCGGCACACTAACAGTACGCGGCGAGATAAAGGAGGAACGGTATGTCAGAGGAGATCCTGATCAGGCAGGGTGCGCCCACGCTGGCGGGCATCAAGACGGGCAGTCTGTTTCCCTGCCCCTGCGATGACCGCGAGGCGCTGCTGACGGATGTGCGGCGGCTGAACCGACAGCTGGTCCCCAAGGGCCTGTGCCTGCTGCCCATCCGGTTCAAGGACGGGCAGGCCCTGCTGTACCTCTACCGCCCCGCCGTGCTGCACCGCGACCTGCAGGACGGTCTGGCCCAGCGCATCCTGACCCAGGCGGGCTATGCCTGCGGCGGCTGCGGCCGCTGCGTGGCCCAGCTCATCCGCCGCTTCCGTGAAAGTGGCGAGTTCCCCCACGAGGTGGGACTGTTTCTCAGCTACCCGCCGGAGGACGTGCAGGGCTTCATCGACCACCGCGCCTGCGACTTCAAGTGTGCGGGGCTGTGGAAGGTATACAGCGACGAGGAGCGGGCCCAGCGGCTGTTCACCCGCTTCAAGCGCTGCACCGAGGACTACTGCGCCCGCTGGCAGGCCGGTTACGACATCGGCCAGCTGGCAGTGGCCATGTAACATCCCCCTAAAAAGAGACGGGCGCGGCACAGCGTCCGTTTCTTTTTTCCCGCCGCAACGGTTGACGGATGCTCCGCCGCAGGCTACAATGGTGCCAGAAGCCATTCAGGAGGTGCTTTATGGACCAGCTTGCGCGTTTTTCCATCAACTGCCACAGCAGCATCCGCTGCGGCGGCGACACGGTGCTGTGGTTCGACCCCTACCGCGTAGCGGCGGAACCCCACGACGGCGATGTCATCTTCGTCACCCACAGCCACAGTGACCACCTATCCCCCGACGACATCCGCCGCGTCATGAAGCCGGACGCCGTGCTGGTGCTGCCGGAGAGCTGTCGCCAGGCAGCGCTGGATACGGGTTTCGCCGCCCGGCAGCTGATGCCGGTGCGCCCCGGGGCGCGGTACGAGGTACGGGGCGTGACCTTCGAGACGGTGCCTGCCTACAATCTGAACAAAAAGTTCCACCCCCGCGCCAACAACTGGGTGGGCTACGTGGTGACGGTGGACGGTCTGCGGTTCTACGTGGCCGGCGACACCGACGACACGCCGGAGGCCCGGGCTGTCCGGTGCGACGCGGCGTTCCTGCCGGCGGGCGGCACCTACACCATGACGGCCCGGGAGGCGGCGGCGCTGGCCGCCTGCATCCGCCCGCAAGCTGCCGTCCCCACCCACTACGGCTGCATCGTGGGCAGCCTGTCCGACGGCGACACCTTCGCCGCAGCCCTCCCGCCGGACATCTCCTGCGTCCGGCTGATACGATAAGGAGCTTCCGTCATGCGATTGATCTCATGGAACGTCAACGGCCTGCGGGCCTGCCTGAATAAGGGCTTTCTGGATTTCTGCACACTGGCGGATGCCGACGTCATCTGCCTGCAGGAGACGAAAATGCGGCCGGAGCAGGCCGATTTCCCGCTGGAGGGCTACTACCGCTTCTGGAACAGCGCTGACAAAGCCGGCTACTCCGGCACCGCCGTGTTCACACGCCGCCAGCCCTTGTCCGTGACCTACGACTTCGGGGATGACGTACACCGCCACGAGGGACGGGTCATCACGGCGGAATTCGAGGACTTCTATCTGGTCTGCTGCTACACCCCCAACTCCAAGGACCAGCTGGCCCGTCTGGACTACCGCATGGCCTGGGAGGATGACATCCGCGACTACCTCCTGGAGCTGGACGCCAAAAAGCCGGTGGTGTACTGCGGCGACCTGAACGTGGCTCATCAGGAGATCGACCTGAAGAATCCCAAATCCAACCGCATGAACCCCGGCTTCTCCGACGAGGAGCGCGCCAAGATGACCCGTCTGCTCTCCAGCGGCTTTGTGGACACCTTTCGCGCCCTGTACCCCGACCGCACCGGCGCCTATTCGTGGTGGAGCTACCGCTTCCACGCCCGGGAAAACAACGCCGGATGGCGCATCGACTACTTCATCGTGTCCCAGCGCCTGATGCCTCGCGTCAAAAACGCCGACATCTGGCCGGAGATCACCGGCAGCGACCACTGCCCCGTGGTACTGGAGCTCACCGACGCATAAAAAAGAGACGGCTGCGCCGTCTCTTTTTTTCGTTATTTTTCCTCCCGCGGCAGCACCAGATTCAACAGCACCGCCATCAGCGTGGCAATGACCACCGGCGACTTGCCGAAGATGGTGGTGACGGCCTCGGGGAACTGCTCCAGCGCCGCAGATGCCTGGGAAATGCCCACGCCCAGCGCCGCAGACAGCCCCACGATGGTGGTGTTCCGCGCCGTGATGCCCTCCGCCGCAATGAGCTTCATGCCGGTCATGGCGATGGTGGAGAACACCGCCACCGTGGCCCCGCCCAGCACGCACTGGGGGATGGTGGTCAGCACGGCGGAGAACTTGGGCACCACGCCCGCCAGCAGCAGGAATCCGCCGGTGAGGGCGAACACCCACCGGTTCACCACCTTGTTGGTGGCCACGATGCCCACGTTCTGGGAATACGTGGCCGTGGGCAGACCGCCCAGCAGCGCCGTCAGGATATTGCTGACGCCGTAGGCCACGATGCCGCCCTGCAATTCGCGGTCCGTGGGCTGTCGATCCATGCCGCCCACCGTGGTGGCCGTCAGGTCGCCGATGGCCTGGATGGAATTGATGGCGAACAGCAGCCCCAGCGCGATACAGCCGGATGGCTCGAACGTGATGCCGAAGGGCAGCAGCTGCGGCAGGGAGAACCATGCCGCCTCGCCGATGCCGGACAGGTCCACCATCCCCGCGATGAACGCCGCTGCGTAACCCGCCAGGATGCCCAGCAGAATGGATGCCAGCCTGCAGATGCCCTTTCCGTGGTTGGTCAGCACCAGCACCACCGTCAGCGTGAACGCCGCGACGGCCCAGTTCTGCCACGAGCCATAGACCAGCGCCTCGGTAAGGCCCCGCTCCTCCACCACGGAGGCGTAGGTATTGCCGGTGCCGCCGGCCATGTAGTTGATGGCCGTGGGGTACAGGGAAAGGCCGATGGTGAACACCACCGTGCCGGTGATGACCGGCGGGAACAGCCTGTGGATGGGCTTGATGAAGATGCCCACCAGCGTGGCGATGACGCCGCCCACGATCATGGCCCCCGCCACCGCGGACAGCCCGCCGTGGCCGGAGACGATGGCCTGCATGCTGGGCAGATAGGCGAAGCTGACGCCGAAGATCACCGGCAGTCCCGCGCCGAACCGTCCCCCGATGGGAAAAAGCTGCAGCAGCGTGGTGACGGCGGACATCACCAGCGACGCCTGGATGAGGAGCACCCGCTGGCTCTGGGGCAGGCCCGCGGCGTGGGCGATGATGATGGCCGGTGTCACGCACCCCACGACCATGGCCACCAGATGCTGCAATGCCATGGAGATGGCCATCCCCACCGGCGGGATACCGCGGAATTGGAACAATGCCTGCTGGCTGGACTGGATCTTTCGCATGGTAGGTCCTCCTTCTGCCCGCCGCGCTTCCCGCGGCGCAGAGCGCTCCGAGAGCGCTTATCAAACACAGTATACCACGTCCGCCCCGCCAATCTCAAATATTTTTTGCCATTCTGACGAATTTTTTGATGCCTCTGCAAAAAAAGAGGGAGCGTCCCGCCAAAAAAAGGAGCATGCCCCGCATGCTCCTCTTTTTTCTGTTATCCCGCCGCCTGCTGCGGCGCGTCCTGTCCGGCCGGCGCCGTGACGTGCACCGCGCCGATGCGGTGGTTCTCCACCTGCGTGACCTCCACATGCAGGCCGCCGCAGTCGAAGCTGTCACCCTGCTCCGGCACCCGTCCGAACTGCTCCATGACCCAGCCGCTGACGGACACCATCTCCGAGTCGGTCTTGATGTGGAACTGCGCGGCGAAGTCCTCCAGATCCATGCCCGCGTCCACGGCCCAGCTGTCGGGCCCCAGCCGCCGCACCGGTGTCTCCTCCTGCTCGTGCTCGTCCCAGATCTCGCCCACCAGCTCCTCTAAAATGTCCTCCATGGTGACGATGCCGCAGGTGCCGCCGTACTCGTCCAGCACCACCGCCACGTGGGTCTTGGCTTGCTGCAGCTTTTTCAGCAGCTGCCGGATGGGCTCGCTCTCCAGTGCAAATACCGGCGGCATCACGATGTCCGCCAACGGCTTCTCTGTCACGCCGCAGCCCACGTAGAAGTCCTTGCGGTGGATGGTGCCCAAGATGTGGTCGATGGACCCCTCATACACCAGCAGGCGGGAGTATTTCGTTCGGGTGAACAGCTCTGCCGCCTCCTCTTTCGCAGCGGTGATGGGCAGCGCCGTCAGATCCACCCGATGGATGAGGATGTCCTCCGCCGTCTGCTCGGAAAAGCCGATGGCGTTTTTCAGCAGCTCGCCCTCGTCGCGGTCGATACTGCCCTCCTGCTGCACCTCGTCCACCAACAGCAGCAGCTCCTCCTGGGACATTTTGCTGTCGCCGTTCAGCCGGAACACGCGGCTCAGCAGCTTCTTCCACAGGGCGAACATCGCGTTCAGCGGCGTCAGCACCCAGATGAGCACCTGCAGAATGGGTGCCGACAGCGCGGCGCATTTCTCCGCGCAGTCCTTGGCGATGCTCTTGGGGGAGATCTCGCCGAAGATCAGCACCACCACCGTCACCACCACGGTGGAGATGGTGGCTCCCGCTTCCCCGTAGTGCCGCACGAACAGCACGGTGCCGATGGACGCAGTGGCGATGTTGACGATATTGTTGCCGATAAGGATGGTGGACAGCAGCCGGTCGTACTTCTCCAGCAGGCGGCACGCCAGCGCCGCGTTCCTGCTGCCCTTCTCCGCCATAGCCCGCAGGCGCGTGGTGTTGGCGGAGGAAAAGGCCGTCTCCGTGGCCGAAAAATAGGCGGACAGCGCCAGGCATACCGCCATCATGATGATACAGGTCGTTGTTGACAAGCTATGTAACTCCTTTTCTGTCGTCTCTGTTTTTTACGCCGCAAAAGCGCCCCTACAAGCGCAAAAAAGCACGTCCGCTCCGCAGGACGCGGGGCAGATATGCCGGCAAAAACAGATGGCAGTTCAAGTGGTCATAGGGGTAGTCACCGCCGTCAGTATCCATAGATGTGCAATGCCTCCTTTTTTGTATAGTTGTTTTATTATAGCACATCCCCCGCCGCCCGCCAAGTTAAGGCTCCGTAAAGAATGTGAAGGGGCGCTTCCCGCCGGAAGCGCCCCGCAGGCTCTCTCACGCCAGTATCCCGCACAGCAGAAACCCCGCCGCAGCCACCGCCGCCGCGCCTGCGGCATAGGGCAGCGTGGCCTTGATGATGGTAATATTGGACACGCCGGTGCCCGCTGTGGTCATAAACACTGCGTTGGCGTAGAAGCAGGTGCTGTATCCCAGACCGATACCGCTCATGACGGCGGCGATGATGACGGGCGCCGTCACGCCCATGGACAGGGCCAGCGGCACGAACACGGGGATGGCGCGGAGATAGTCCCCGAACCCCAGGCCGTACTCCGACACCAGTCCCACGGTAAAGGCCGTCCAGCTGGAAAACGGGACGGTCATGCACAGACAGCAGGCCATGACGTTGGCCTGCACGGCCAGATGCTCCCTGGGGATGCGGTTCCGGTCGGTGATCTCCCGCATGGAGAACGTCACCGCCAGAGCATTGAGGTACTCGTCCACGAACATCACCGCGGACATGACCCACGCCAGCACCAGCGTCCGCTTGGGCCCTCTGGCCGCCTTCAGCAGCAGGTCGCGGAAGCCCATGAGGGCGCCGGACTCCTGAAACAGGGTGATCATGCCTCCGAAGCCGATGGTGATGCACAGCACGAACTGGTACGACGAGTTGGACAGCGCACCGTACAGCGCGTCGATGGCGCCGGTGAGAAAGTGCTGCCGGTGCAGCAGCACCATGCCAGCAGCGTGGCCAATATCATGGCGTCCGCCATTTTGCGGGTCTTGAGGGCATAGACGATCAGGAACACAAGGGGCGCAAAGGCCATGATGATCTCCGCCATGGTGCGTTCTCCTTACTTGGAAAGTTATCCGTAGTATATAGCACACTCCTCCCCCCCTTGACAAGCGCGTTTCCGCCTTGACAGCCTCCGCCGCCGTGCGCTATGATACAGGGGAAAGAAGGTGACGCATCATGGTGGACGGCAACATCATACTGTCCGTGGCCAAGGCCATGGAGCTGCTGCAGGCCCTGAGCCGGGCGGAAAAGCCCCTGACCCTGACGGAGCTGACGGAGTGCTCCGGCTACCCCAAGAGCACGGTGTTCGGCCTGCTGACCACCATGCGGGCCTATGATGTCATCACCCAGACGCCGGAGGGCAAGTACGCCCTGGGCCTGCGCCTGTTTGAGTACGGCCGCCAGGTGGAGCGCAAGTGGGACATCTCCCGCGTGGCCCGCCCCTACATGGAGCATCTGTCCCAGCGCACCGGCGCATCGGTGATGCTCTCCATCTGCGAGGGCGGCAGCGTCATCACCCTGGACCAGGTGGAAGCCCGGGACAAGCTGCGCATCGTGTCGGACGCCGGCGCCCGCCTGCCCATCTACTGTACGTCCCAGGGCAAGGTCTTTCTGGCCCATATGCCCCGCGCCCAGGCGGAGAAGCTGCTGCGCCGCCAGAGCATGACTCAGTTCACCCCCCACACCATCACGGACGTATCCGCCCTGCTGCAGGAGGTGGACGCCTGCCGCACCAACGGCTTCGCCATCGAAAACGGCGAGTACAAGATCGGCCTGCGGTCCATCTCCGCGCCGGTCTACACGGTGGACCGCACCGTGCGCTACACCGTGGGCGTTATCGGCATGTTCCGCAGCACCCATTCCGACGAGTTCCGCAGCGCAGTGGAGCAGGTCTGCGCCACCGCCGCCACGATCTCCGCCGCCCTGGGCTACCGCGAAGCCTGACACCAATATCAGACAGCCCCTCCGGCATGCGCCGAAGGGGCTGTCTTTGTTTTTATGTACGTCACACGCGGCAGCACATACACTTGTCCGCCTTCCCTCTTTCCCACGGTGAGGAGCTCCCGCTTCTCCCGTATGTTCACCGCCGGCAGCCGCTCCACCGCTCCTTTGTTTGGTATGATCGGAATTTCGAGTGGGGTGAAAAAGACATCTCCCGCCGGTTGCCTGCCGCGCCGCGATGTGGTACAATATCCCCCGTCATCGGTACCATCAGTTAACAAGGGCAAACACGCCTGTCACCGCGCCTTTTCGGCGCTTTTTTCCCTTTTCGCCTTGGCTTGCGCCAGCAAGCCTGCGTCTCAAAAACCAAAAATCACTCGAAAAACCATCGCTGACAGGTGCGAAGCAGTTTGGCCGGAGCAGAAATGTGTCCAGACAAGAAAAGGCCCGCAGGGAATACTGGTGGATTGCCAAGGGGCTTGACGCTGTATGGGCGCATTTCGGCCCGTCAAAACCGCGTTTGCCCTTGTCAACTGATGGTAAGGAGGCATCTATGAATCAGAAAGAGCTCAACGAGATACGCCGGCGCTTCAAGCTGGATAAAAATTCCATCAGCCGTATCTACGGCTGCTACGTCAACAGCAGCCGCGAGATCATCGCCTATATCGACGAATCCATGGGACTCATGTCCCAGGAGGAGCAGGAGATGTACCTGGGGCTGCTGAAAAAGGCCCTGTCCGGCGGGCTGGGCCGAAACCTCATCAACATCGAATTTTCCACGGCGCAGGTGGCCGGCAGCGACGAGCACCGCCTGCTTCAGGCCGTGCGGCAGAGCAGCGCGCAGGATAAGGACGCCCGGGAGGCCCTGTACCGCCGCATCATCGACGCCATGGACATGGGCGAGACCAACTATCTCATCCTACTGGCTGCCGACACCTACGATGTGCCCTATAAGGGCCGCGACGACGAGACGTTTTCCGACGGCTCCGACACGGTGTTCCAGTACTTTCTGTGCAGCATCTGTCCTGTAAAAGCCCCGACGCTGGAGCTGAAATACAACAATGAGAACAGCGGCTTCCACAGCGCGTCCACCGGTCACATCGCGCTGCCGCCGGAGCTGGGATTCCTGTTCCCCGCCTTTGATGACCGCGCCGCCAACATCTACAACGCCCTGTTTTACAGCAAAAGCGCCGCTGAGATCCATCAGGAGGTCATCGACGCGGTATTCCGCGTGACGCCGCCGCTGTCCGCCGAGGAGCAGAAAAATGCCTTCGGTACGGCGCTGGGCGACACGCTGCAGCAGGATTGCAGCTACGATGTGGTGCAGTCCGTCCACGAGCAGCTGCGCCAGCGCATTGTGGAGCACAAGGAGAGCCGCGACCCCCAGCCCCTGACGCTGACGCTCCACGAGGTGGGTGACATGCTGGCGGGCAGCGGCGCTACCGTCCGGCAGGCCGAGGCCTTTCAGGAGGAGTGCCGCCGCCAGTACGGCGACGACGCGGCGCTGGACGCCAGGAACCTGATGGAAAGCGGCAAGTTTCAGATCACTACGCCGGAGGTGAAGATCTCCGTGTCGCCGGAGTACAGTGCCATGATCGAGGCACGGGTCATCGATGGGCGGAAATACATCCTCATCCCCGCCGACGAGGGCGTAGAGGTCAACGGCATCGCCGTGAATATCCCCAATCCCCAGAACGGGGAAAGCTGCTGAAAAAGCGCAAAAAACAGGGCAGTTCTGCGAACTGCTCTGTTTTTATATCCAGAAAAGTACGGCTGTTTGGCGGCTTTGGCACTATGACAGTACGGCAGCCGGCCCGCATCAGGTATCGCTGTCCGGCGGCAGCGTCTCATCGGTGACCCGGCCCTTGCAGACGATGTTGGTGGGGCCGGTGAGGTACAGGTCGGCAACGCGGCCCGCGGCGTCGCGCTCCACGTCGATGACGAGCCGCCCGCCGGTCATGTCCACCTGTACGTTTTTGCCGGACACCTTGCCCAGCAGCGTCAGCACCGTCACCACGGAGCCGGTGCCGGTGCCGCAGGCGTAGGTGAAGTCCTCCACACCCCGCTCGTAGGTGCGCTCGTACACGTGGTCTGGGCCGATGAGCTCGTAAAAGTTGACGTTGGCGCCCTTGGGAAAGTCCTTGTAGTACCGGAGCTGACGGCCCAGATGGAACAGCGCCGCCTGATCGCAGCCCCGCAAGCCCGCCATGGGCACCGCCGCGTGGGGGATGCCCGGGTCGCCCAGCTCCAGATAGGCATAGTCGTAGGTGCGGCCATCCACCTCCGCCCTGCCGTCCAGGCGGATATGGCAGGGGTCGTTGAGCCGCACCCGATACTGCCGCTGATCCATGCGCCAGCCGGTGACAAGGCCCGCGGTGGTCTCCACCCGCTGCACATCGCCGGCCAGGCCGTTTTCGTAGCCGTAGCGGCAGATACAGCGGGCGCCGTTGCCGCACATCTCCCCCATGGAGCCGTCGGAGTTGAAGAACAGCATCCGATAATCGCCGCCGCAGACAGGCGGCTTCACCACCATGAGGCCGTCGGCCCCGATGGACAGATGCCGCTGGCACAGGGTGCGGGCCAGCTCCGGCCAGCGGTGGTCCGGCACGGCGTTCCGCCGGTCATCCACCACGATAAAGTCGTTGCCCGCGCCGTTCATCTTCCAGAATTCCATGGCGTTGCTCCTCTCCGCGTCCGGCCACGCCGCGACGCCTTTATGCGCAGTATACCACAGGGCGCGGCGGAACGCACCTGTTTTTCACAAAAAATATCCCACGGTGGGGCGTGGGATATTTTTTGTGAAAAACAGTCCCTCCGGCACAGGGCCGGAGGGACTGCGATGTACGGTTGGGGACGAATCAGCCCCACAGGGTAGTGAGCATGGGGATGACCTGCTTCTTGCGGGACATGACGCCGGGCAGGAACACCGTGTTGTCCTTGGGCTCCACGGCGAAGGCGTTGCGGATGGTATCGTCGCTGCCGATATACAGCAGCTGGCTGCCCTCCTGCAGCACGTCGGTGAGCATCAAAATCACCATGTCGTAGCTGTGGGTACGGCAGACCTTGCGCATGGCGTCCAGCAGCTCCTCCTTGCGCCCCATCAGCTTCTGGGAGTCAATACAGGTGATCTGCCCCACGCCCAGCACCTGCTCGGAGATGTGGAACTCCTTAAAGTCGCTGCGCAGCAGCTCCTCGGCGGACTTGCTGTCGTTGCTGCCGCTGAACAGCTCGCGGCCCAGATCCTTCAGAGACACCTTGGCGATGCGGGCCAGGCGCTCGGCCATGGCGATGTCGCGCTTGGTGCAGGTGGGGGACTTGAACATGACCGTGTCGGACAGGATGGCCGAGGCCATCAGGCCCGCCATGTGGGGCGAGGGCGTGACGCCGTGCTCCTGGTACATGGAGGTGATGATGGTGTTGGTGCTGCCCACCGGCTCGTTGCGGACAGAGATGGGCTGGCGGGTCTGGATGTCCGCCAGACGGTGGTGGTCGATGATGCCCAGGATCTCCGCCTGCTCGATGCCCGGGACGGTCTGGGCCAGCTCGTTGTGGTCCACCAGTACCACCTGCTTGCGGCGAGGCTTCAGCAGGTGATAGCGGGACAGGGTGCCCACCACCTTCTCCTCCGCGTCCAGCACGGGGTAGCAGCGGTAGCGGCTCTTCAGCACCACCTCGCGGACATCGTCGATATAATCGTCCATGTGGAAGGAGATCAGGTCGTCCGTGGCGCAGGGGCGGCTGATGGGCGTGGCCTGATAGATCAGGCGGTGGACGCGGCTGGCATCCAGCGGCGTGGAGATGACGCAGGTCTTCCCCGCGTTCTCCAGCCACTCCGGCTCCACATCGGTCTGGCACAAAATCAGGCAGTCCACCTGTCTATCCAGAGCACGGCGGATCATGTCCGGCTGGCTGCCGCAGAGAACGATGCTGTCCGCGCTGTCGAACAGCAGGTTCTCACAGTTCTGGGGCAGGGCGATGGACACGGTGCCGCTGACGCTGTCCACCAGCTCGCCGCCGTCGCCCATAATGCGGCCCTCAATGACGCTGAGCAGGTTGAAAAGGGGGATCTCCTCCACCTTCGGGTCGCCCACGGTGTTCAGGCTGAAGGTGGCAATGTCGCCGGCGGACAGCATACCATAGAGTGTACCGTCCTCATTGACCACGGGGATGGCGGATATCTTCTGGTCCCGCATCAGCTTCCAGGCGCGGTCCATGGTGACGGAGGCGTCCAGGCAGGGCGGGCGGTCGAAATCCAGATCCTGCACCTGAGTGCGGACATTCTGGATGCAGCGGGGCGGCTTGAAATGGAACCGCTCCAGCATACGGTTGGTCTCATCGCTGATGGTCCCCAGGTGTACCGCCACGTACTCCTTCTCGCCCAGTGCGTTTTTCAGGGCGGCATAGGACATGGCGGCCACGATGGAGTCCGTGTCCGGATTGCGGTGTCCGGTAACATAGATCTCGTTCATGCGTAGTTCTCCTTCGCGCTAATTTGTTCCTGGGACTTATTATAGAGGACGTTTTTCCCGCGGTCAATGCAGTTTTTGCCAAATCCGGCAGATCTCCGCGTCCAGAATTCGGGCAAACCGCGGAGCGTCCGCCGGTGGTGGAAGCACGCGGTCTCCGCCGCTGCTCTCCCGCGGACAAACAGGAATGGATGTGGACAAACGGCGGGATATGTGGTAGGCTTACCGGTGGTAAATTCAGGAAAGCAGGTGGTAGGATGTACAACAGGTCCGGCAGCCACGAGGCGCTGCTGTCCGGCGCACCGCTTCCGACGCTGCTCTACTTCGCGCTGCCCATCATTCTGGGCAACATCTTTCAGCAGCTATACAGCATCGTGGACGCCGTGGTGGTGGGGAAATTTCTGGGCGACCTGCCGCTGTCCGGCATCAGCGTGGCCTCCCCCATCGTGGACGTGGCCAATGCACTCATCATCGGCGGCACGATCGGCGCCGGTGTGCTGTGCGCCCACTTCTGCGGCGCGGAGGACTGGGACCGGATGCGGCGGCTCAATGCCACGTCCCTTATCGGCGGCGCGGTGCTGACGGCGCTCATCTCTGCGGCGGGCATCCTTCTGTCCCCCCTGCTGCTGCGGGCCCAGGGCACGGAGGAAGCCGTGTGCCAGCAGGCGGCGGTGTACCTCCAGCTGGTGTTCGCGGGGCTTATCTTCTGTTTCCTCTACAACTACTATGCCGCCATGCTCCGCTCCTGTGGCAACTCCCGCACGCCGTTCGTCATCCTGCTGCTGTCCTCCACGCTCCACGCCGCGCTGGATCTGCTGTTTGCAGGTGTGCTGGGCTGGGGCATACGGGGCGTGGCGCTGTCCACGGTGCTGTGCCAGGCCTTCTCCGCGGCGGCCTGCATCGTGTACGCCCAGCGGCGCTGCCCGCCGCTGGTACTGCGGCGCGGCGACCTGCGCTTCCACCGCCAGACCGGCGGCATGGTGCTGTCCTACGCCTGGGCGGCGGCGCTGCAGCAAGCTGTGGTGTGCATCGGACGGCTGCTGGTGCAGGGTATGCTGACGCCGCTGGGCACCAGCACCGTCACGGGCTATAACATGTCGCTGCGCACGGAGCAGTTCCTGTTCTGCTTCTCCCAGGGCATCAGCGCCGCCATGGTGGTGTGCCTGTCCCAGAATCTGGGGCACGGCGACAAGCCCCGGGCCCGCCGGTTCTATCGGGTCAGCGTCTGCGCGGAGCTGGCGCTCATTGCCGTGCTGGCCACAGTGTGCTTCCTGCTGCCGGAGCGCATCGTGGGCATCTTCTCCCACAACCCGCAGGTCATCGCCGCAGGGGCGAAGTACACGGGGACCATGGCATATCTGTACGTGTTCGCCTATCTGGGAGAGGTCATCCAGGGCTTCTTCCGCGGGCTGGGGCAGCTGCGGCTGACCATGGTGGCATCGCTTTTGCAGGTGCTGCTGCGGGTGGTGTTGTCCTACCTGCTGATCCCCGTGTGGGGCATCTACGGCATCTGCACGGCGGTGGCAGCGGGCTGGGTGCTGCTGGTAGCCATTGAGGGTGCGTACAGCATCCGGAAGGCCCGGGCGCTGACGCAGGTGTAACGTGCATAAAAAGAGACACCCTCTCGGGTGTCTCTTTTTATGCTCAGTAGTTTTCCTCGCGGACCTCGAAGTAGCTCTGGGGGTGGTTGCAGGTGGGACACACCTCCGGCGCGCTGGTGCCGATGACGATGTGGCCGCAGTTTCGACACTCCCACACCTTCACCTCACTCTTGGCAAACACCTCCGCCATCTCCACATTGTGCAGCAGGGCGCGGTAGCGCTCCTCGTGGTGCTTCTCGATGGCGGCCACCAGACGGAAGCGGTGAGCCAGTTCGGTAAAGCCTTCGGCCTCGGCGGTTTTGGCGAAGTCCTCGTACATGTCCGTCCATTCGTAGTTCTCGCCCTCGGCGGCAGCCTGCAGATTCTCGGCGGTGTCGCCGATACCCTCCAGCTCCTTGAACCAGAGCTTGGCGTGCTCCTTCTCGTTCTCCGCCGTTTTGAGGAACAGGGCCGCGATCTGCTCGTAGCCCTCCTTCCTGGCCTTGGAGGCGAAGAAAGTGTATTTGTTGCGGGCCTCGGATTCGCCGGCAAAGGCCGCCAGCAGATTTTTCTCGGTCTGAGTACCTGCGTATTTCGTCTGTTTCATGGTCATACTCTCCTCTCAGTCTTATGGTCTCCTGCGGACAGTATATGCATTTTGCGGGATTTTTTCAGTGATAAATGCTACAGTTTCCGCTTTTTCCATGGTGGGCGGTAAAAAATGGCGGCGCGGCGGATGTGCATATTCACTTGGTGCCGCGCGGATACTACCTTTGTAAATTTTGCTTTGACTGGAGGAAATTATAGATGAAAGCAACAGGGATCGTGCGCCGGATCGACGATCTGGGACGCGTTGTCATCCCCAAGGAGATCCGCCGCACCATGCGTATCCGCGAGGGCGACCCGTTGTTGATGACATTGGCACGGAAGACCTTGTCTGGGCGCTGTTTTGCGCTCTGGACAATAGAAATAGATGAGATATCTCCCGTGCCATCAGGAAAATTTATGGTGCGCTCCATCGTGCTGCATTGAAGAATGCTGTCAACATCCGGCTGTAGCTTTAACTCAAGCCGGTCTTCGAAGACCCGTATTTCATCTACAAGCAGCTCCAGATCGTTGCGTTCCAGCTTCTCCTTGTTCAGAATATCGTCAAAAACATCCATCGCCGTCTTTGCTGCTCGATTTACCTGAATAATGGTATTTCGCTTGTCAGATAGCAAATCGATCTGGTGTGTCAGTCCTTCAATTCTTTTCTGGAGGTCACTTTCCAACTCGTCATATGTCTCCTCAAGCAACGACTCCTGATCGGGATGCTTCAGGATGTCGCGGATCCTCTGACGCTTCGTTGCTTTTAATTCCTTCCGCAGATCCTCCAGGATTTCAGCGAGATGGTCCGCAGACTGCTCTGTCTCCACCACATTGCTTTCCTCCTGGCGCAGATCCTCGTTTAGTTTTGCAAGCATTTCCGCGGAGCATTCCTTCACCTTACGCACATATTTCTTCAGGAGTTCATCCAGCTTGTCCACACGAATATGGTGAGATGTGCAGCCGGCAAGCCCTCTGCGATGATATGTGCCGCATGTATAGGCAGGCTTCAAATCGTTTCTGCTCATGGAGAACATCGGCGCACCGCAATCTCCGCAAACAAGATAACCTGAGTAGAAATTGTCGTATTTTTTTATTCCGCGGTAGTGGGAACGGGTGCGTTTTTCCCGTAATGCGCGGGTCGTGGCAAAGGTGCGGTAATCAATGATGGCCTGATGGTGGTTTTCAATGACCACATGCTCTCCATCGTTTCGCTTTACCTCTTTTCCATTGATCTTCACCCGCGTGTATTTTCCCTGGCGCAGGGTACCAATGTAGAAGTCATTGTCCAAAATCCCCTGTACCGTCACAATCGCCCAAGTCGCCTTCGCTATGCGCTTACACGCTTCGCCTTCGGCCTCTTTCCGCATCTGCTCGGACATTCTGGGGGTTGGGACCCCCTGCTCTGTGAGGTAATTGGAGATTCGCTTGTAGCCCCACCCTTCGTTGTTGTAGAGATTGAAGATAAGGCGTACAATGTCTGCCTCCGTAGGGACGATCTCGAATTCCTTGTACTTGTTGATACGATACCCATACGGTGCTGCACAGATCCATTGACCATCCGCCTGCCGCCGCTTGATAACATTGCGAACCTTTTTGGAGGTATCCGTCACGGGCATCTCGTTGATCAGGAACTGAAATTGGATCTTCAGCCAATCGTCATCATTGGGGAAGTCAATGCCGTCGCCGATGGAAATAATGCGGACACCTGCGTCGCGCAGATCCTCCAGCTCCACCAAGCCACGACTGTTGCGGCGAGAGAATCGGGAGAAGTCCTTGACGATGAGAACGTCATACCTGTGATCCATCAGTCCGTGCCGCATGGCCTGATAGCCCTCCCGCTGCTCGAATGTATAGCCGGAGCGATCGCGATCCTCGTAGAATGTCAATGTACTGTCCGGAAAGCGATGTTTAACAAAGTCGGTGATGATCGCTTTTTGGTTTTCAATGGACACATTATCCCGGTCCAGTTCTTCGTCTACTGAAATGCGGCAGTAACCGGCAATATCAATGTGTTCAGTCATCCCGACTCACCACCTCTCGATTGAAGCAAGTTCCCATATATTCCTCCGTTTCCAATTACATTCTCTCGCGCAGAACTATTCACAGATAATATTGTACGTCATACGCTTTGAAAATGCAACACGAAAAAGAAAACCGGAGAAGGCAATGATTGCCCTCTCCGGTCGCTTTACACCTACACCGCACTACGTGCGATGCGCTCGGCTTGCACTTCCTTTTCCGCCATACGACGTCGATTGTAAAGCAGCAGGTCTCGCGTATTCTCATACAGATCCTGCTCTCCCGACATGAAGACAGCAACCATGTACTTTTGCTCGCTGTACTTCTTGTATACTTCCTTCAGGGATTCTTTGAGTTTTTCGTCATTCTTCTCGGCCTTGGTAAGCCAGATGTCAACCATCTTCTTTTCCTTGTCAACATTGATTTCCATAATAGCAATCACTCCTTAATCCAAGTATTTCCTTTTGTGAAATGGTTTATACAAGGGATTGCAGCCTCGTTAGAATACAGTAATTCAGGATTTCGGCAAAGACAGCTTTTGACACCTTACTTAGAGCGTTACCCGAGATCCTCGCCCGTTCCAGCGCTGTCTTGATCGCACAGGACCGAACGGGAATTGTCTCTCCGTTTACCCGCATCAGCAAGCTGGTATTCTCCATCGTGTCTTCCAGTATCTCTGCCTTTCCATTACCGTCATAGATCTGCATGTACAGGTTTCCCATGGGTGAGTCCTTCTCAATCGGCTCAAATTCGAGTTTTTTTGATGAGGACATTACCCACCGGCTGTTTTGCTCTCGCTCAGTCAAAAATGAGAGAAATTCCCTAAAATCGCTGAATTTGCGGCTGTAACTATCCGCAAACACTCTGCTTTCCGTCATTTTGATATTCCACCTTTCAAAAATATTCTCAAGCCCATTCACATGGTATTTGGACAAAAAAGCGCGTTCTGATTTGAACCCGTCAAATCAAAACGCTTCTTATTCCGGTTACACTTCTTGGCGTGTAACTATTATTTACCTTACTGGCTCACATTTCATAAAGTCCTGAAAAGAATCACGATCTAATAAGTACAGATGTAGGATACCAACTTATGTGGCTGAATTCCACAATACCTAAAACTACCGTCATTAATAAGAGCTAAAAGCCTTATTGGGATGCGATAATGGAGTAGGGGATAATCGCAGGCAGCGCCCTTCTTTAATGTCCCTTATTTATCGACAATTATAGATTATCCTCCGATTTCGCGGTTAGGTTTGACGCTTACCTTTGACAAGCAAAAGAACGGACGCACAAGCCGAAGCCTGTGCGTCCGTCTCTCACATGAATTTTAGCCTGCAAGACGCTTCCAGTCGTTGTCCAAAGTAACCAACAACTCATCCACTGTTGCAGCACCTGCCAGCATCTTCTGCATATCCTCGCCAAAGGTCTGCATACCGCCTTCGGGATAAAAGGCTGCATAGAAATTTTTTACCTTGCCCGCAGAAATATATTCAGCCAAGTCGGAGCCCAACGGCCCGATTTCCTCGGCTGTAGCAGAGAAATTGGTGAAGGCCGGTATCAGCAGCATCTCGCTGGTGATAAACTTCTGCCCCTCCTCACTGGTCACGAGCCAGGACATGAAGTCTTTCGCCACATCCTTTACCGCCGATTCTTTGTTAACACCCCAATAGGTGGTAACACCCGCCAGCATAAAGTCATTCTTTGATGCATCTTCGAACATAGGTACAGGGAACATGCCTACTTTGAGATTGGGATTAAGCTCATCAAAGGATGCTTGATTCCAGTTGCCGCCGAAGGTAATTGCAACCTCCTCATTGGCAAACTTGGAGACCTGCGTTAAAAAGTCAATTGACAGCATATTCTCGATCTGCGTGCTCTCCCACTGCCAATATTCCATAATTTCCTTAGCCAGTGGTGCAGTGGCAAACGAGGTCGTTCCATCAGCGAGACCGGCCATAAACGCGAGAGGATCTTTCTGCATCGCGATGACATAATTTACGCCATAGTAAGCGCGGCCATACGAGCTGCCGTCATTGATCAGAGGCGTATAGCCGGCTGCCTCTAACTTTTTCATGCAGGCAAGCAGTTCCGAATAGGTGGTCGGAACGCTCTCAATACCAGCATTTTCAAACATGGTCTTGTTGTACATATAAGCACCGCCCTCTACACAGAGCGGCATACCATAAATACCGCCCAAGTCGATGCTGTTGTAGGCGATGTCGACCATGTCGTTTGTCCAAGGCTGATCGGAAAGATCTTCCAGCTAATCCTTCCAAAGTACCATGTCAGAGTAACCGCTCAGGGCAAAAATATCCGGTTTCTCACCGCCGGCGAAACGCGTTTTCAATTCCGCGTTGTAGGGCTCGGCTACCAAGGAGACAATTTCAAATTCCACATTCGGGTGTGTATTTTGGTAAGCCTTTGTGGCATTGAGCAACCCAGACTCAATTTCGATTTTGTTATTCAGGATCGTGACCTTGACGGCATCTTCCTCATTGTCAGATGCGGAGTCTTCACGATTCCCGCAGGCGCACAAGCTAAACATCAGTGCAAGTGCAATGATCAACGGCAAAAACTTCTTACTTTTTTTCATTGGTGGCCCTCCTCAAATTTTGATTATATTAACCCTTAGTTGCGCCGTCTGACACACCACCTAAAATCTGTTTTTGCAGTAACAAAAACGCGATAATCGTGGGGATCATTGACATGACAAGCGCGGCTAGGGCAATATCCCACTTGCTGGCATACATACCGAACAGCTTATTGATGCCAACTTGAATCGTGTCATATTTCGTGCTATTTAGGAGCGTTTGCGGTATCATGAAGTCATTCCATACCCAGAACAAATCCATGGCGATCAAACTAAATACCGTATTTTTCATGAGCGGAAACACAATGCAGAAAAATGTTCGAACCGGCCCACAACCATCCAGCGCCGCAGCTTCTTCCAGTTCCCGGGGCAATGTTTTTACAGCGCTTTGCATCATAAAGAAACCAAAGGCAAGACCTACGCCGGCAAAAACGATTATTGCACCGGGAAGCGTATTGTTGATGTGCAGAACGGTTGTGATTTTCACCAACGGAATCATCAGGGATGCGAAGGGGATCAGCATAGACACCATAAGAAGTGCGGTGAATGTCCGCGTTACAGCGTTCCGGTAACGGTGGCACCAGTAGGCACTCATTGCAGAAAACACCACAACGGCAGACACACTGCAGATGGTTAGAATTGCCGAGTTGCGCAGAAGCTTTCCCATGGATGTGATTTTCCATGCCTGAATAAAATTTGACAGCTGCACTGTCTTTGGCAAACTTAAAGGTGCGCCGAGAATTTCTCCAACAGGCTTTATGGAATTGATGAAAACTATGATGATAGGGTAGACAAAGATTGCAAGCAGGAGAAGCAAGGCAATAGCAAGCAAAATAGTTCTGATTATAGTTCTTCTATTTCTCATAACCATTTTTTCTCCAATCTGTTTGTCACAATGCGCTGCGTGAGCACAATCACCGACATGATCAGGATGAAAATAAGAGATTCTGCCGTTGCCATCCCGTACATATTATTCGAAAAGGCTTCATAATAAATGTTGAGCGCCAGTGTCCGTGTTGATCCGTAGGGACCGCCTTTTGTCATAGCCAGACTAAGTTCAAACATTTTAAACGCACAGGCCGTCGTCCAGAAAACACAGGTAGATATATAGGGGATGATCTGTGGTACCTTGATCTTGAAAAACGTTGTGATAGAACCGGCTCCGTCAATTTTAGCAGATTCCAGCACTTCCTTCGAGATAGAAATCAGGCCGGATGAGATAATAACCATCACATAACCCAAATTCTGCCAGACAAATACGATTCCCAGCGCAAAAAAGGCGGTATTCTCATATCCCAGCCAAGGAATGGTTAAGGCTGAAATATGAAGCAGTTTACCGATGGAAGGCAGTGCTTCCAAAAACACATACTGCCATACAAAACCAAGCACCATACCACCAATGGTATAAGGGAGATAGAAGATGGTTTTGGTGACGTTACGTAATGGGATTTTGGAAGTTACCAACAACGCGACCAAAGTTCCCAAGACCACCACCAGGATGATGTTGAACACAGAGAGCGTTACCGTGAACGAAAGAGCATCGAGAAACGAGGTCTTTCCGGTAAAAATATCCACGAAGTTCTGCAGCCCAATAAAAGTCAACTTACGGGAAACGCCATTCCAATCCGTCAGTGAATAGAAGCAGCTGACGAGAAATGGTGCAACGATACCAATAGAAAATACCAATATTGATGGGCCTAAAAAGAGCCCGTGAACCCAGAGTCGTGGTTTGTTCGTTTTCATACGGAAGCTCCATTTTTCGATACAGATGTTTCTTCCTTCTCGATGTCTTTTTTGCGCAGATAAATCCGGGCTTCATAGGGGCGGATAGATATTTCTGCCTTCAGTGGCTCGGGATGTGTTGAATAATTGCCCAGCAGCAGTGAAACGCCGGATTTCAGAAAATCCGCTGGCACAGCCACTTTTGCCTCTTGGGCAGTGAAATTGCACAGGACCAGCAGTTCCTCATCCTCGAGTATCCGGAGGAACGAGTAGACTGCGGGGTTGGATGCGTCTGTTAATTCATAGCGCCCATAAACGAAAACATCATGCTGCTTACGGATGGAAAGCAGCTGCTTATAATATGACAAAATCGAGTTTTCGTCCGCCATCTGTGCCGCTGCATTGATGGTGAGGTAGTTTGGATTTACCCGCATCCAAGGAATACCGTTGGTAAAACCAGCGTTTTCCGTAGCATCCCACTGCATGGGTGTTCTGGCATTATCACGTGCCCGGAATCTGGCCGCCTTCATAAACTCATCATTTGATATTTTTCCGGAGTCCACAAAATCATGATAGAAGTTTCTTGCTTCATCATCTAAAAAATCGTCCACAGTGTCAAACACTGTGTTAGTCATACCCAACTCATCTCCCTGATAGAGGAAAGGTGTTCCTTGTAACGACATTTGGAACGTGGCCAGCATTTTGGCTGACTCCTTATGAAATATCTGGTCATTTCCGTATCGGGAGACAGATCGGGGCATATCGTGGCTGCCAAGGCAAACTGTATTCCACGCTTTGTCTGCCAGCACTTGCTGCCACTTGGTGAAAATCTCCTTGATTTCCAGTACAGAAGGCACTTGGGTATGCCACTTAAAAGTGGGGCCGTTGTTTCGGTAGTTGTCCAATTCATACTGGAAAATCATCTGAAACTCGCCCCGATCAAAGCCAGCGAACAATAGGGCGTCCTCTGGGCGAACATTGTCGGTCTGGCCAACCAGCATGATATTGTATTTATCGTCTAATCCTTTGAGCAGCTCCTGAAGATAGGGGTGGGTATGTTTTCCGTTTGCATAATCTCCGATGCGATAAGGGTCAGGCCAGTCGGACATATCCTCTGGCTTGGAGAATAGATTAATGGCATCAAACCGAAAACCATCCACGCCCTTTTCGCACCAAAACTCCAAAATTTTCCGCAATTCCCGGCGCACGGCAGGGTTTTCCCAGTTCAAATCGGGCTGTTGTTTGAAGAAGAGATGCATATAGTACGCGTCTGAGACCGAATCATGCTCCCACGCAGAACCGCCGAAAATACTCATCCAATTGTTTGGCTCATGTCCATCTACAGGATCAGCCCACACATAATAGTCCCGATATTTACTATCTCGCCTACGACTCTCCACAAACCACGGATGCTGATCGGAGGTGTGGTTGAATACGGCGTCCAGAACCACGCGCAGCCCTTTTTCGTGGGCGCGGCACAGCAGTCTCTCAAAATCTTCCAGCGTGCCGAACTTCTCCATAATGCCATAGTAGTCCTTGACATCATACCCGTTGTCGAACATAGGGGAGTCGAAAATGGGACACAGCCAGAGAACATCCACACCGAGTTCTTTTAAGTAATCCAGTCTGGTTATGATTCCGTTCAAATCACCAAAACCATCGCCGTTTGAATCCTGAAAGCTCTGCGGATAAATCTGATATACAACTGCCTCTTTCCACCATTGTTTGTGCATGCGAATTCCTCCTACGGTAAAGCTATGATGTAAGACGTGGCAGCCAGCCACACCTTTTTTCATCCCAAATTCTTAACAACTTATATCTATTCCGGCGGGTAAGCTGCCCCCGCTCTGGCTTGAGATACCGTACCCTTTTCAGCCTCGTTAGATTTACGGGGCGTTTTTCTGCTTTTGGCTGTTATTCGTAGGACTCTAATCTGATCGACAACCTCTTGCAATTCCTTTAACATTAATATAATATTTAATTACGGATAATTCTAACATAAAGACACGCACATAATAACAAAATTCTATTTAGCGGATTGGGGTATTGCAATATGTATCACCGCAAGGAAGAAGAACAGCAGTTAAGAGAAAATGTCCGTCACAGCGAGGGGCAAATGCCGGTTAAGATTTATTCCTGCAGCTTTTCAGAGAAGTTGACAAGTATTCTTTCGCACTGGCATCAAGAGATTGAAGTTACATTGATTTGCAGCGGAAAAACTTCATATCAAGTTGGCGGTATTGAATTTTTGGCGCATGAAGGTGATATTCTCATTATTTCCCCATGCGTGCTGCATGGAGCCAGAAAGTTGCCGAGGGTAGCCTGCAAGACAGAGAGCATTGTTTGTGATTTGCACATGTTCTGTTCCGCTGCTACTGAGGGTGCCATCTATCAGTTGTTTCTGCCAATTATTGCACAGAAGCGCCGGTTTAAGACCCTGATTCGACCGGGAGATCCTGCCTATGCGCAGATATTCTCTTGTGTTTCCTCCGCGATCAGCTGCTATAATAATCGTATTCGCTATTGGGAAATCCTTTTTAAAAAACACATGCTATACCTATTTTATCTTTTGCTGGATAACAATTATTTGCAAACTCCCGGAGAGGGTGATAGCGACCCAAAAAACGAAGAAGTGATCCGAAATGTATTGGATTACATTTCCGACCATCTATCCGAGAATTTGTCCATCGAAAAGCTGGCGGCAATCAGCAAATACAGTCCCAGCCATTTTATGAAGGTGTTTAAACAGAACACAGGCATTACCTGTAACCAGTTTATTCTACAGCATCGTCTCGACTATGCCACAAAACTACTGCAGGAGTCATCTCAAAGTGTTACAGAAGTCGCCTTAAATTGTGGCTTTAACAACATCTCTTATTTTATTCATTGCTTCCATAAGCAGTTTCTTTGCACGCCGGCAGCTTATCGCAAAATTGCTCAGCAGCAGAGCCATAATTAAAGGACAGGCCTGTGGAGCCAAAGGCAAGCAGCCGCTTGCATTTCCATATTAAAGCAGCTGATTTTCCCGCGAAAGGGAATGTATTACGTTATCGTCCTCTCCTTCTAATTCATTCCGCTGCCTCGCACAGTGCCTGCCACGCCTTTACCATCGCAAAGGTGTCCAACTCGCAGTATTTCAGCAGGTCATGCCGCGCCTTGGCTTGCTCCTCCGGCGGCATATCCTTCATTTTGGGGAAAATACTCATGGCCTGCTCACTCCGCACGGTCCTGCGAAGATAGGTGAACCTCCCCCGCTCCTTAAAGCGCGATGCTGCCGGTTTCCTTACTATCCATCGCAAAATTCAGCAGTGTTCCCTTGCAGACGGCGGCGAAATACTGCGTCGCCTCAAGCTGTGC
>NZ_DBLZXX010000008.1:0-68498 GCF_057856985.1 Vescimonas sp. | reverse complement strand
GCACGGCAGTTGACAAATCGGGATTACGACGAATACGATCTCCTGATCGGCATGGACCAGGCCAACCTCCGGGATATGTACCGTATCTGCGGCGGCGACTACGCCGAAAAGATGTCCCTCCTGATGGATCACACCGCCCATCCAGGCAATGTGGCAGACCCGTGGTACACCGAGGACTTCGAGGCGACCTGGCGGGATGTGCTGGAGGGGTGTCAAGGACTTTTAAAAGAGTTAACTGCTGGGAGGTGCGGTGAAGATGGATAAGCTAATTGTTCGCGGAACAGAGATCAATGTGCAGTGGGATCTCAAGCGTGATGACTTTCTCAGCTTGACAGACATTGCAAAAATCAAGGATAATGACAATCCACGGTACATCATTCAAAACTGGCTTCGCAATAGAAACACCATCGAGTTTCTCGGTGTGTGGGAAACACTCTACAATCCAGATTTTAACCGTGTCGAATTCGATGCGTTTAGAAGTCAAGCAGGGCTGAACAGCTTTGTGATGACGCCACAGAAGTGGGTGGATGCGACCGGCGCCATTGGCATTGTTTCCAAGGCTGGCCGCTATGGTGGAACCTACGCCCATAAGGAAATCGCGTTTGAGTTTGCCTCATGGATCTCCGTGGAGTTTAAACTTTACCTGGTCAAAGAGTTTGAGCGGCTCAAGACCGAGGAAATGAAACAGCTTGGCTGGGATATCAAGCGCAACCTTGCCAAGATCAATTATCGCATTCATACGGATGCCATCAAAGAGAATTTGATTCCGCCTGAACTGTCTGCCCGTCAGATATCCTTGGTCTATGCCAACGAGGCTGATGTTCTGAACATGGCTCTGTTCGGCATGACGGCCAAGCAGTGGCGGGATTCCCATCCGGATCTCAAGGGGAACATCCGGGACTATGCGAATGTATCGCAGCTCGTGTGCCTGTCAAACTTGGAAAACTTGAATGCCGTGTTCATCAATGAAGGAATATCGCAGTCGGAACGGCTGGCGAAACTCAACGCCATTGCTATTAGTCAGATGAAGGTGCTGACGGAGGACCACAGATTGCTGCAGCTTGAATCGGCTGATGATACAGAGAAACCGCAATAAAGATTGAAGAGTCGTTTCGCACATCGTGATTTTCAGGTCGGGGTTCGAAAATCTATCCGTTATGAGATGTGATATAATAAAAAGCGGGCCATTGAGGTGAGAACATGAATAGCTTGCAACCTCCTTTTTCTGATATCGTCGGAGAAAGCAGTCCTGTCCAAAAAGCAATTAAATTGATATGGGAAATCTTTGCGAATCATCCATTACCCAATAATAAATCGATTGCATCGCAGTCAGCCGCTGAACAAATAGTATTACATCTGCTTGGAACCATGAATAGTATTGGAATGATCAATGCTGCTGGTTACCACTCTGCTGCTGTAACTCTCATGAGATCAATAGAAGACGCCTTAGACTGCTTGTTCGCAGTAGTTCAAAGTGACGTAAATGCAAACAAATGGCTTAATGACGAACTCAAGGCAAGCCAAGCAGCAAGAACGTGGACAGCAGATAAGGTGGTTGATCAATCCATTCCGCTTGGAGACTACAGAAAAAATATCAGACATGGACTAAACAAGTATAGCCACTGTTCTCCGAATCAGACAAGCTGGAATATTTATCGAAAAAGTGACGAGAAGGGCATGTGTAGACTTGAGCTTAATTATCAGCATGCAGTAATAAGTAAAAATGGATACTATGTTGATAGGTACCTTTGCATTCATTTATATGAGCTTATGGATAGTTTACCTCTTTACTATAGCGAGTATTTTGCAGATAAGGAGGAGCGAAGAAAACTCTTTGAAAAGCTAAAATATGATATTGAAACAATCATTAAAGACTTTTTGAATAGCATTGGGAGCGATAAGTTATACATGGATACTCCTCCTGAGCTTGAAGGGCTTAGCAACAGGAAATAACCCATAGAAATAAAAATCTATAGTGTTGAGTTATGACAGAAAAGCCTGAGCGATGCCATGCGGTGAAAGCCGCATGGCATCAGGCATATTTACCTCAGTTGACATGGTTGCCCCTGCCAACTGACGGCATCTCCAAACGACCCAGACCCCGACCGCTCCCCGGCAGTCGGGGCCATTTATCGGCTCTGAACGCCGCTGTCACCTCATCTTGAAAGGAGTGCAGCCCTCTTGGCCTCTGCCACCACCAAAGACATGACCCACGGCGTGCCCTGGCGGCTCATCGCCGGATTCGCCATTCCCGTTTTCCTGAGCCAGCTGTTTCAGCAGCTGTACAACACCGCCGACTCTCTGATCGTCAGCAACTTCCTAGGCGACAACGCGCTGGCCGCCGTCAGCGCCTCCGGCCCCCTGATCTTCCTGCTTATCAGCTTCTTCGCTGGCGCCGCCAGCGGCGTGGGCGTGGCCATCGCCCGCTATTTCGGCGCAGGGGACTATGACAAGGTGTCCCGAACCGTCCACACCGCCGTGCTGCTGGGCCTCATCAGCAGCCTGATCCTCACCGTCATCGGCGTACTGTTCACCCCTACGCTGCTGCTGTGGATGGACACGGATCCCGAGGTGCTGCCCGATGCCATCGGCTACTTCCGGTGCTACTTCGCCGGTGTGGGCGCGGGTGTGATGTACAACACCTTTACCGGTATCATGAACGCCCTGGGCGACAGCAAGCGGCCCCTGTACTTCCTGATCGTCTCGTCCGTGACCAATGTGATCCTGGACCTGCTGTTCGTGGCGGTGCTGCGGTGGGGCGTGTGGTCCGCGGCGCTGGCCACCATCATCTCCCAGGCGCTCAGCGCCGTGCTGTGCGTCATCCATCTGTCTAAGAAGGGCACCATCTATCAGCTGAAGCTGTCGGCCCTGCGGTTGGACGGCCCGCTGCTGCGGGAGATCTTGCGCTACGGCCTGCCCGCCGGTATCCAGAACTCCGTGATCGGCCTTGCCAACGTGGTGGTGCAGACCAACATCAACTCCTTCGGCAAGATGGCCACGGCGGCCTACGGCGCGTATTCCAAGATCGAGGGCTTCGCGTTCCTGCCCGTCACCAGCTTCACCATGGCCATCACCACCTATGTGGGCCAGAATCTGGGCGCGGGTATGAAGCCCCGTGCCAGAAAGGGCGCCATCTTCGGCATCGCGGCGGCGGCTATCATCGCCGAGCTCATCGGTATCGCCACCTATCTGGCGGCGCCGTGGCTGGTGCGGCTGTTCTCCCGTACCCCGGAGGTCATTGAGCTGGGCGTGCTGGAGACACGGATCATCTGCCTGTTCTACTGCCTGCTGGCATTCTCCCACGCCATCGCCAGCGTGTGCCGCGGCGCGGGCAAGGCCTTTGTGCCCATGTCCATCATGCTGGGCGTATGGTGCGTGTTCCGCATTCTCTACATCACCGTGATGATGCAGTGGCGGCACGAGATCGTCTACGTCTACTGGGCCTATCCCATCACATGGGCCATCAGCTCGGTGATCTACCTGTTCTACTTCCTGCTTTCCAACTGGCAGGACGGATTCGATCCCCAGCCGGAGGGGGAGGGCCACAAGCACCATCACCACTTCCATCTGGGACATCATAAGTGAGCGCAGCCGAAAGCGCATCCGCGGAAGCGGATGCGCTTTTCGTTTTTTCCCCGCCGGTGGTGGAATAAACGGCAGTAGACAAACAGCGTTCTGCATAGTATACTGTATATGCATTTTCATGAGAGGAAAGAAAGGACGCTGTTTATGACCGGAAAGATCAAGAGCATCGCTGCGCAGTACGCCATGATCACGCTGGCCTGCGCGCTGTACGCCGTGGGCTTCAACTGGTGCTTCGACCCCAACCACCTCAGCGTGGGCGGCTTCACCGGCGTGGCGCAGATCATTAATTTCTTCATTCCTCAGATCCCCATCGGCGTGGCCATTATCGTGCTGAACCTGCCGTTGTTTCTCCTGAGCTGGACCAAGGTGGGGCGGCACTGGCTGTACGCCACGCTGTACGCCACGCTGGTGAGCTCCGGCATGATCGATCTGCTGGCCGGTGTGTATACATTTCGGCCCATGGAGCCCATGCTGGCGGCGGTCTACGGCGGCGTCATCGTGGGCCTGGGCTGCGGTCTGATGCTGCGGTACAGCGCCACCACCGGCGGCACGGAGCTGGCGGCGCGGCTTCTGAAGCTGAAGCTGCCGGGACTGTCCATCGGTACGCTGTGTCTGGCCATCGATACCATCGTGGTGGTGTCCTACGCTGCGGTGTTCCGCGACCTGACCCAGGCGTTGTACGCCATGGTGGCACTGTTCATCATCTCCAAGGTGATGGACCGCGTGGTCTACGGCGGCAACGGTGCCAAAATGGCCTACATCATTTCCGAACGGTATGAGGAGATCACCGCCAAGCTGCTGGAGCTGGACCGCGGCGTGACGCTGCTGGAGGGGCGGGGCGGATACAGCGGCAAGGCAAAGAACGTGATCCTGTGCGCCTTCAGCCGCGCTCAGATCGTGGCCATCAAGTCCATCGTCAAGCAGGCGGATCCCGATGCCTTTATCATCGTGTGCGATGCCTATGAGATCCTGGGCGAGGGCTTCGGCGTCAACACTCCCAATGGGTTGTGAGAGAGCAAAGAGCCACCCGCAGTCGTAAGACTGCGGGTGGCTCTTTCTATCGTATGTACGTCAATAGCCGATCTTGCGGTCGACGTAGCGGGCCAGAGGACGGCCGGCGGCGTAATTCTCCAGATCCTCGCAGAACAGGGCCACATTCTTATCCCGCGTATAGCCCAGGCTCAGCTGGCCGGAGACGTGAGGCGTCAGCAGGAGGTTCTTGGCGTCCCAGATGGGGTCGCCGTCGGGGATGGGCTCCTGCACGAACACGTCCAGTGCCGCGCCGGCCAACTGCCCGGCGTTCAGGGCGTCCACCAGCGCGGGCTGGTCGATGGCGCTGCCGCGGCCCACATTGATGACGAAGGCGGTCTTGGGCAGCAGGGCGATGCGCCGGCGGGACAGGAAGCCAATGGTGTCCGGCGTGGAGGGCAGGGCCAGCACCAGCAGATCGGTGTCCGGCAGGAGGGACTCCAGCTGGTCATGGGTATGGACGCTGTCAAAGGCGGGGTCGGCGGGCTTCATGGTGCGGCGGACGCCGCGAATGGACTTGGCACCCATAGCCTTGGCGCGGCGGGCGAACTCGGTGCCGATGTCGCCGGTGCCCACCACGGTGATGGTGCTGCCCATGATGGAACGCATGGGCAGGACGGGGCCCCAGCGGTGGGCGGCGGCCTCCAGCACGTAGGCGGAAGCGTGGCGCAGCAGCATCAGCGTGACCATGATGAGGTGTTCGGCGATGGTGACGCCGTAGGCACCGGAGGAGTTGGTCAGGATCACGTCGGGGGAAGGGTAGAGGGCGTCATCCAGATAGGCATCCACACCGGCGAAGCTGCCGCAGAACCACTTCAGGCTGGTGAAGGTCCTGAGGGCGGCGCGATCCGGCATGCCATACAGCACCTCGTACTGCCCGGCCAGCTCCGCAGGCACGTGGCCGTCGGGATAATAGTCCGCGGCAAAGCCGCAGCGTGCCGCGGTGCTGTCGATCTGCGCATGGTGATGCGGCTCCAGAAAATCTCCGAGTACAGCAAGCTTTTTCATCGGTATACCTCCAGTAATTTTTCGGCGCAGCGCATACCGTCAGCAGCGGCGGAGAGGATGCCGCCGGCATAGCCGGCTCCCTCGCCGCAGGGGTATATGCCGCGAATATTGGACTCGTATCGGTCATCCCGCACCAGCCGTACCGGCGATGAGGAGCGGGTCTCGATGCCGGTAAGCAGGGCGTCGGGGTCGTCGTAGCCCCGCAGCTTCCGGCCAAGCTCCGGCAGAGCCAGGGCCAGCGTTTCGCTGATGAAGGCGGGCAGGCAGCGCCGCAGGTCGGTGTAGGTGACGCCGGGCAGATAGCTGGGCTGCACGGTACCTGCACCGGTGGAGGGGCGGCCCGCCAGAAAGTCGCCCACCCGCTGGCAGGGGGCGCGGTAATCGCCGCCGCCCAAGGCGAAGGCGGCGTCCTCCAGCTGCCGCTGAAGCCGGATGCCTGCAAGAGGATGCCCGTCGGGGAAATCGGCGGGTGTGACGTTTACCAGCAGGGCGCCGTTGATGTTCTCACGGTCACGGGCGTACTCGCTCATACCGTTTGTGACGACGCGCTGTTCCTCCGAGGCGGCGGCCACCACCTGCCCGCCCGGGCAGACGCAGAAGGAAAAGGCGCTGCGGCCGTTGGGCAGGTGGCAGGACAGCTTATAGGTGGCAGGCGGCAGAGCGGGATGGCCCGCCAGCTGCCGGTAGCGGGCGGCGTCCACCGCCGACTGGCGGTGCTCGATGCGGACGCCCATGGCGAAGGGCTTGGGCTCCATGGCGAGGCCGGATCCATACAGCGTCTCAAAGGTGTCCCGCGCGCTGTGGCCCAGAGCCAGGATCAGCCGCTGGGCGGGAATGGTGTAAAGGGAATCGCCTTGCCGGCAGGTGATGGCAGTCAAGGCCCCGTCCTGTGCGGTGAAGCCCTCCAGCCGCGCACCGAAGCGGATGTCCGCACCGGCGTCCAGCAGCTGCTGGCGCAGGTTCCGCAGGGCAATATGGAGCTTGTCGGTACCCACATGGGGCAGGGCGTCGGTGAGGATGCTCTCCGGTGCGCCGCAGGCCACCAACTGTTCCATGATGTAGCGGTGGCGGAGGTCGCGGGTGCCGGTGTTCAGCTTGCCGTCGGAGAAAGCGCCTGCGCCGCCCTCGCCGAACTGGACGTTGCTCTCAGTGTCCAGTTGGCCGGTGTGCCAGAAGCGTGTCACGTCCCGGCTGCGCTGCTCCACGGGCTGCCCGCGCTCCAGCAGGATGGGGCGGGCGCCGCAGCGGGCCAGTACCAGAGCGGCGAACAGGCCCGCGGGGCCTGCGCCCACCACGATGGGGCGCACCTCCGGCGGAGCCACGGGGGCGGGGAGGACGTAATGCTCCGGTACGTAGGCGGTGACGCGCTTATCGCGGCAGCGGCGGAGCAGGGCGGCCTCCTGCGGAGCGGAGACGGCCACGGTGTAGACGAAGGTCAGACCCTCCCGTGCATCGATGGCGCGGCGCAGCACCGTCAGGTCCCGCAGGGACGACGGGTCTGTCCGCAGCAGACGGGCGCACTTGGCCGTCAGGTCCGATTCCGGCTGGTCCGGCAGCAGGCGCAGTTGGTCGATCCGCAGCATGGCGTTCACCTCGTTTTCAAAAAGTTAAAATTTCCAGCGGAAACTTAAAGCTTGGATTAAGGAAAGTGTTTATCCTATAAGATAGAAAAAGAAATTTCCCGGCGGCGGTATCATACCACGAATTTCCCGCTGCCACAAGCATCAAAAATCATATGGTCCGCCGAAAGAGGAGGTATTTTTTATGTATTACAACGATGACTTCAGAAGCAGCGATCAGTATCGCTATACCAATCGGGATCAACTGCCCCACGACGACTACGCGCCGGGCCCCAACCGCGCACCGGCGCCTGCGCCGGAGTCTCCCAAGAAGCGGGGATTCTTCCACCGCACTGCCGTGAAGGTGACGGCGCTGATCCTGGCCTGCGCCGTGGCAGGCGGACTGGCAGGCTGGGGCGGCGCGGCCATCGCCGGGAGCAGTACGTCCAGGACCGCCATCCAGCAGAGCTCGCGCCAGCCCGTGTCGGTGCAGGTGAAGAACGTGGACGGTCAGACCAAGATGGAGCCTGCCGAGGTGTACGCCTCCGTGGTGAACAGCGCCGTGTCCATCAACTGCTCTGCCACCAGCACCAACATCTTCGGCCAGCAGACCCAGACTGCCTCCTCCGGCAGCGGCTTTATCATCACCGAGGACGGTTATGTGGTCACCAACTACCATGTTGTCAGCGGCGCCAGCTCTGTGGAGGTGACGCTGTACAACGGCGACACTTATGATGCCACCGTCATCGGCGGCGACAGCGACTACGATGTGGCGGTGCTGAAGATCAACGCCTCCGGCTTGCAGCCTGTGACGCTGGGCGAGAGCGCCGACGTCAACGTGGGCGACACCGTGCTGGCTATCGGCAACCCGCTGGGCGAGCTGACATTCTCCATGAGCCAGGGCATCGTGTCCAGCTGTGACCGCGCCATCAACGTGGACGGTACCCCCTTCAACATGATCCAGGTGGACTGCTCCATCAATCCCGGCAACTCCGGCGGCCCGCTGGTGAACCTGTACGGCGAGGTGGTGGGCATCGTGTCCGCCAAGTACTCCACTTACTCCAGCACCACGGTGGAGGGTCTGGGCTTCGCCATTCCCATCAGTGACGTGCGCAGCATCATCACCGACATTATGGAAAACGGCGCTGTGACGGATAAGGCCTACATGGCTATCACTGCCGGCACCATGAATGAGCAGATGGCGGCACAGTTCAATATCGACGTCACGGAGGGCGTGTTCGTCTACTCCGTGGTGGAGGGCGGCGCCGGTGACAAGGCCGGTCTGCGTCTGGGCGATGTCATCACCAAGATGGGCGACAAGACCCTGACCTCCCGTCAGGATCTGTCCGCGGCTATGAAGGGTTATCGCGCCGGTGATACCGTGACGCTGACGGTGTACCGTAGCGGGCAGTATATTGAAGTGGAGCTGACGTTTGACACCCAGCCCCAGACCACCGGCTCCGATGACAGCAGCCAGAGCAGCGACAACAGCTACGGCTACGGCAACGGCGGCAACAGCTACGGCGGCCAGATGCCCGACAACTTTCAGGAATTCTACAACTACTTCTTCGGTAACCGCGGCTGAGCGGCGCGGTGAAGGTAAGGGCTACGGAGAGCGGCACACCGTGCCGCTCTCCGCATTTTTGCGCGTTCGAACCGCTTTTTTCGCGGCGGCAGGCGGCGCAGGAAATTTCTCTTGTACTCCGGCGGGAAGTAGTATATAATATAACGTATTAAATTGGGCTTATTATTTTTGCTGCCATCCGCCGCGGCAAGCGGGCAGGTTCCTGCACCGGCGGGACGGATGGCGGTATTCCGCAGAAAGGAAGTCAGCTATGATAAAAGTCCCCACTGAGCAGGGCGAGATCACCATCAGCGATGCGGTGTTCACCACCATCACCGGCGCGGCGGCCACCAACTGCTTCGGCGTCAAGGGCATGGCACAGCGCAGCATGACGGACGGTCTGGTCCATCTGCTCCGGCCGGAGGCCATGAGCAAGGGCGTCAAGGTCACGTACAACGATGACCATACCGTTTCCATCGAGCTGCACATCGTGGTGGAGAACGGCGTCAACATCGCCACTGTCTGCCGCTCCATTATGAGCGAGGTCAAATATGTGGTCAATCTCAACACCGGCGTCACCGTGAAGGCGGTTAACGTCTGCGTGGATTCCGTCACTGTGTGACATCGCCGAGAAGGAGAATTAGGACATGACAGATAGGATCAGCGGCGGCGCCTTCAAGCAGATGGTCGCCTTCGGCGCCGCGTGCATCGCACAGCAGAAACAGACCATCAACGACCTCAACGTTTTTCCGGTGCCCGACGGCGACACCGGCACCAACATGTGCCTGACCATCCAGACGGCGGTGAACGAGCTGCGCAAGAATCAGCCCGCCACCGTGGAGGAGGCGGCCAAGATCACGGCCTCCGGCCTGCTGCGGGGCGCCCGCGGCAACTCCGGCGTCATTTTGTCCCTGCTGTTCCGCGGCATGAGCAAGGCTCTGAAGGGCGTGGCGGAGGCGGACGGCGCACAGCTGGCCGCCGCCATGCAGGAGGGCGTGGCCACCGCCTACGGCGCGGTGATGAAGCCCGCAGAGGGCACGGTGCTCACCGTGTCCCGTCTGGCTGCCCAGCGCGCGCTGGAGGCGGCAGGCGAGCGGAACGACGCCGACTATGTGCTGGAGGAGGCCATCAAGACCGGTTATGCCACGCTGGCGGAGACCACGGAGATGAATCCGGTGCTGAAGAAGGCCGGCGTGGTGGATGCCGGCGGCAAAGGCTACCTCATTATTTTGGAGGGCATGCTCCGTGCCCTGCGGGGCGAGGAGATCCCCGAGGTGGAGGAGCAGGCCGAGGAGAAGGCGGACTTTGCCGCCATCGGCGATGAGGACATCACCTTCGCCTTCGACACCGTGTTCATCGTGCGCAAGACCACGAACCGCCCGCTGGACGGCCTGCGGGAATATCTGGGCAGCATCGGCGACAGTCTGGTCATCGGCGAGGATGACGAATCCTTCAAGGTTCACGTCCACACCGACACCCCGGGCGACGCCCTGAACGAGGCCCAGAAGTACGGTACGCTGGAGCTGGCCAAGATCGAGAACATGCGCACTCAGGCGGCGGATCTGGCGGCGGGACGCAAGGCCCAGTCCACCGATGATCTGGACGCCATCGAGGAGGAACTGGAGAAGAACGCCTGCGCCGTGGCCGCACCGGAGAAGCGGTACGGCTTCCTGGCGGTGTGCGCCGGTGAGGGCCTGGCTGCGGTATTCCGCGACCTGGGTGTGGACCGCATCGTCTCCGGCGGCCAGACGATGAATCCTTCCACCGAAGCCATCCTGCGGGAGATCGATCAGACCCCCAGCGAGGTGGTGTTCGTTCTGCCCAACAACAAGAACATCATCATGGCGGCCCAGCAGTGCGTGGGCCTGTCGGAGAAGGAAGTCGTGGTAGTCCCTACGGCCACCGTGCCCCAGGGCATCTCCGCCATGATGAACGTGGACCCCGAGGAACCGGACGCCCAAGTGATCCTGCAGGCCATGACCGACGCTGCGGCCAACGTCACCACGGCACAGATCACCTACGCCGCCCGCAACTCCGATTTCGACGGGTTTGCCATCAACGAGGGCGACTATCTGGCCCTGTGCGATGGCAAGCTGATGGGTACCGACCGGAATCTGGACGTGCTGCTGGAGCGGCTGGCCCGCATGGCGTCAGACAAGGGCGCCGAGTTCATCACCATCTACGCCGGTGAGGGCGTGTCTGACGAGGACGCCGCCCGGGCTGCGGCCCTGTTCGAGACAGTGTGCCCTCAGGCGGAGGTCAGCGCCCTGCCCGGCGGGCAGCCGGTGTATTACTACATCGTGGCCATTGAATAGCGACAACAAAGCGTAATATTCGACGAGAATATTGCGGACGGTAGAGAAAAAGGACTCGTGAACGCCCTGTAAGGGTGGTCACGGGTCCTTTTGGTTTCGGTTACAGGTTCAGAACGGATAGGAGGGACTGGGTTTCCGACGCCTGCTGCCGCGGCGTGGCGCTGTTGCAGCGCAGCTCCCGCACGGAGCGCTTCAGGCCGCCGCAGAACACCAGCTTCCCCCAGCGGCGCACCTCCATCAGGGGGGTGAGCCAGCGGTGCTGCTCCAGCACGGGGTAGTGGTGCTTCAGGGTGTCGTAGGGCAGGAAGATGCGGGAGGCGGCGTACCGCAGCTTGCCGCCCTGCTTCTGCTGCTGCACCGTGATGCGGTTTTCCATGCTGCCGTACAGGCCACCGCGGAGGATGTAGGAGGTCATCTGGTCGGTGACGGCGGTGGGGGCCGCGCCGCCGAACCACACCTCCGACAGGAGCTCCGCCTGCTGGGCGAAAGCGGACAGGCCGCCCTCCGCCAAAAGGCGGTCGCGGCTCCGGCGGTCGAAGGGGATGCGGTGGGTCAGCACCCAGACATCCAGCAGTGGGCGGATGCCGCAGCCACCGGTGGAGACGAAGTGCTTGGCCATGTGGGCCATGTGGTAGAAGTAAAACAGATCGTCCGGCATGTCGTACCGAAGGGTGCTGTCCCCGTGGGGCACGGCGGTATCCCAGACGCGGCGCAGCACTGCGGCGGCGTCGTTCACCATGCCGTCCTCAATGAGGTCGTAGTGCAGCTCTATGTGGGAGCCGGCGGGGGCAGTGAGGGCCACATCGTGGGTGCTTTTCTCACCGATGGTGAAGCCATTCTCGCAGAGAAGGGCCACGGCGCGGTCCAGATCAGCGGGGTGTACCAGCACGTCGATGTCGCAGCTGGTACGCATCCACGGCTGGGGGTAGTACTGCCGCAGCACCGAGCCTTTCAGGGGCAGGAACGGTATCTGCCCGTGGGTGAGCAGGGCATCCAGCTGGGCCAGGTCGCTGCCCTGCGTCTCGCAGCGGTAGACGGCCAGCAGCACCTGCTTTTCAAAAGCGGCCCGCAGGGGACCGTCCGGCAGCAGGCCGCGGTGCAGCAGGGCGCTGCCGGCGAGGTGGGCCAGATCGTAGGTTTTAGACAGGGCGTACAGGTGTGCCGCCTCATCCGCCGTCAGGGCGGGGAGGGGCGGCTCTCCGCCGCAGACCTGACCGGTCAGCAGGGACATCATCACGCCGGTGATCCGGTCCATAGGGGCACCTCCTTTGGGGTCAGTCACGGAAATACAGATCGCGGGTGTAGACCTTGTCCGGCACGTCGCGGATATCGTCGCTGTACCGGTTGGCCACGATCACGTCGCTGACGCGCTTGAACTCGTCCAGATCGCGGATGACGCGGCTGTTGAAGAACCGGTCCTCGCGGAGGGCGGGCTCGTAGACCACCACCTCCACACCCTTGGCCTTGATGCGCTTCATGACGCCCTGAATGGAGGACTGGCGGAAGTTGTCGCTGCCGGCCTTCATGGTCAGGCGGTAGATGCCCACGATCCGGGGGTGTCTGGCCAGGATCTGCTCCGCGATGAAGTCCTTGCGGGTGCTGTTGGCCGCCACGATGGCGGAGATGATGTTCTGGGGCACATCACGGTAGTTAGCCAGCAGCTGCTTGGTGTCCTTGGGCAGGCAGTAGCCGCCGTAGCCGAAGGAGGGGTTGTTGTACTGGTCACCGATGCGGGGATCCAGGCAGACGCCCTCGATGATGGCCCGGGTGTCAAGACCGCGGACCTGGGCGTAGGTGTCCAGTTCGTTGAAGTAGCTGACGCGGAGGGCCAGATAAGTGTTGGCGAACAGCTTGACAGCCTCCGCCTCCGTGGGGGCCATGAAGCGGACGGGGATGTCCTTCTTGACGGCACCCTCCCGCAGCAGGGCGGCGAAGGCCTCTGCGGTCTGCCGCAGCTGGGAGTCGTCTTGGGAGACGCCCACCACGATGCGGCTGGGGTAGAGGTTGTCGTACAGTGCGCGGCCCTCCCGCAGGAACTCGGGGCTGAACAGGAGACGGCGGCAGCCGTGCTTGATCCGGGCGCTTTCGGTGAAGCCCACGGGCACGGTGGAGCGGATCACCACGGCGGCACTGGGGTTCACGGCCATGACCTGACGGATGACGCTCTCCACCGACGAGGTGTCGAAATAATTCTGGTCGGGGTCGTAGTTGGTGGGGGTGGAGATCAGCACCAGCTCCGCATTACGATAGGCGCTGTCGCCGTCGGTGGTGGCGGTCAGGTCCAGCGGGCGGGCGGACAGGTACTCCTGTATCTCGGAGTCGGCGATGGGGGAGATGCGGCGGTTGATAAGGTCCGCCTTCTCGGGGACGATGTCCACGGCTGTGACCGTGTTGTGCTGGGCCAGCAGGACGGCCATGGACAGACCGACATAGCCGGTCCCGGCGATGGCGATACGCATAGGGGACCTCCTTATGAGCGGGGGCGCAGAAGTGGATGAAGTATGTGCAGGCTTTTGCGCCGCAGGGGCGGGATACCCGGCAAATGCGGGGAGAAACCCGCGATTTTCAACGTTTTTACTGTACCATAAACGGGAGGGAAAGGCAAGGAAAAAGGCTGCTTCTTATCGGCGGCTTATTCAGCACAACGGCAATACAGTGCAGAGAAACGACAACAAATCGTATAAAACGGCAAAAAGAACACCCTGTGTATTCACACAGGGCATTCTTTGGGGTGCGGCGGCGGTACAGGGGACACGCTTTACAGTGCTGCGTGGGTCAGGCCAGAGTCTCCATCTCCTGATTGACGCGCTCCTCGCAGCTGCGCATGGCCAGAATGGTCTTTTCCATCAGCTCCTCGATGGGCCAGCCCAGGCGCTCGGCGCCGGTGTTGATGACATCGCGGGAGCAGCCGGCGGCGAACTTCTTGTCCTTGTACTTTTTCTTCAGACTGCTGACCTCCATGTCCATGACGCTCTTGCTGGGACGCATGCGGGCGGCGGCGCCGATGAGGCCCGTCAGTTCGTCGGCAGCGAACAGCACCTTCTCCATTTCGTGGGTGGGCTCCACATCGCAGCACAGGCCGTAGCCGTGGGAGCAGACGGCGTGGATGAACTCATCGGAACAGCCGGCCTTCTTCAGCAGCTCAGGCGCCTTGACGCAGTGCTGCTCCGGCCACATCTCAAAGTCAATGTCGTGGAGCAGGCCCACCGTGGCCCAGAAGTCCGCATCCTCGCCGCATCCCAGCTCGTTGGCATACCAGCGCATGACACCCTCCACCGTCAGACCGTGCAGAATGTGGAACGGTTCCTTATTATATTCTTTCAGGGCGGCCAGCGCCGCTTCGCGGGAGATGCACTCTTTCATCTTCCAGACCTCCTTTGTGGTGTTGAATTGCCCCCTATTTTAGCAGGTTATTCCCTGTTGTCAAGCTGCTTTCCAACAGGTGCAGCAGGGAGGCGGCGTGGCCGTACTCCGCCTGACTGAAGCGGCGGAAAATGTCCCGCAGACACACGTCCTCCGTGTCTTCCGCAGCCTGGGCGTAGGCCCAGCCGCCGCAGGTTTCCTCGCGGTACAGCTCCCGCAGCAGCCGGCACCAGGACGAGCGGGGCTCCTCTCCCACGGGGGTGGGGGGCCGGTAGTACCGGCCGGTCAGCAGATAGTGGGCGGCCAGCAGTGTGCGGGCATGGGCCAACTCCTCATCCGACAGGCGCAGCAGCGTCCGGCGGGCCGAAGGCGGAGCGCAGCGGACCTGACGGCGGTAGGCGCGGGCCATGGACAGCTCCTCATCGATAAACCGCCGCAGGCGATGGGTGCTGTCCTCCGGCGGCGGGGCGGCGATGCCGCAGCTGCCGGTATCCGCGGCGGGCGCTTCCAGCGGCGGCAGCGACTGTGCCACCCGCTGCCAGACCTCGCGGGTCAGCTTTTGGTCATAGGCGATGTTCAGTTCCTGCTCCATGTTTGAACGCCTCCTTCTCACGGCATACTATGCGCAGAGGGGCGGCGGTGCGCCTGCGGCGCCTGGTTGCGGCAAAATACGCAGGAAAAGATTGCTTTTTGCGGGGGAATCTGTTACACTGACGGGGTTGTGAAGTCACAGCACTTTTTCTTTTGACTGTTGCAGATGCCATAAAGCGGCGTGGAAAGCTCTGGTATACTGCTGTCAGATATTACCTCAAAGAGGGGAGAGGCATTCATGCTGGAACTGCAGAATATCTGTTATCGCGTATCCACTCCCGATGGGGAGCAGGACATTCTCAAAAACGTCTCCATCACCATTCCCGACCACAAGCTGGTGGTGTTCACTGGCCCCAACGGCGGCGGCAAGACCACGCTGGCCAAGGTTATCATGGGGCTGGTGCAGCCCACGTCCGGCCGCGTACTGTATAACGGCGAGGACGTGACGGACATGTCCATCACGGAGCGGGCCCGCCGCGGTATCAGCTACGGCTTTCAGCAGCCGCCGCGGTTCAAGGGCATCACGGTCCACGACCTGCTGCTTCTGGCGGCGGGACAGGAGAAGCTCAGCAAGGACAAGTGCTGCGCGTACCTGACCAAGGTGGGCCTGTGCGCCAACGACTATCTGGACCGCGAGGTGGACGTGTCCCTGTCCGGCGGCGAGGTCAAGCGCATCGAGATCGCCACCATTCTGGCGCGGCAGAGCGACCTGATGATCTTCGACGAGCCGGAGGCGGGCATCGACCTGTGGAGCTTCGCGCGGCTCACCGAGACCTTTGAGCAGATCCATCAGGAGGGTCACGCCACCATGATCATCATCTCCCATCAGGAGCGCATCATCCGTCTGGCGGACGAGATCGTGGTCATCGCCAACGGACAGATCGCCCACCGCGGCAGCACCCAGGAGATATTCCCGCTGATCCTGGCGAATACGCTGGGCGGCTGTCCCGTGCTGGATAGAAAGGAGGGCGTACAATGATCACCGATATTGATGCCAAGCTGCTGGAAAAAATCGCGGACCTGACGGGCAAGCCCGTGGGCGCCTTCAACATCCGCAAGGACAGCGGCTGCGAGGCCCGCCAGTCCACCGAGCATATTGAGATCACGCCCCGCGCCGACGGGAAGCAGGGCATCGACATCCGCATCAAGGCGGGCACTAAGGGGGAGAAGTGCTACATCCCCGTCATCATCAGCAAGACCGGCCTGAGCGAGCTGGTCTACAACGACTTCTACGTGGGCGACGACTGCGACGTGGAGATCGTGGCAGGCTGCGGCATTCACAACTCCGGCTGCGACGAGAGCCGCCACGACGGCATCCATACGTTCCACATCGGCAAAAACGCCCGGGTGCGATACAGCGAAAAGCACTACGGCGAGAACGACCCCGGTCAGACCGGCGGCAACGTGATGAACCCCAAGACCGTGGTGTATCTGGGAGAGAACTCCACCATGCAGATGGACACCATCCAGATCCGCGGCATTGACTCCACCAAGCGGGAGACGGACTTCTTCTGCGAGGCCGGCAGCGAGGTGGTGGTGACGGAGCGCCTGCTGACCCATGGCAGCCAGACGGCGGAGAGCGATATGAACATCCAGCTCAACGGCTGCGATGCCAAGGGCCGCGTCATCTCCCGCTCCGTGGCGCAGGACCAGTCCCATCAGGTATTCCGCCCCGTCATGGTGGGCAACGCCCAGTGCTTCGGCCACGTCCAGTGCGACAGCATCATCATGGGCCGGGCCAAGATCGAGTCCGTACCGGCCATCACCGCCAACTGTCCCGATGCGCAGCTCATCCACGAGGCGGCCATCGGCAAGATCGCCGGCGACCAGCTGCTGAAGCTGGAGACGCTGGGCCTGACGGAGGAGGAGGCCGAGGACACCATTCTCAGGGGCTTCCTGGCGTAAGCGCACACGAAATACCGGAAAAAGACCGCCTCGGGCGGTCTTTTTTTCCACCGCGCTTGCATGCGCCGCGGAAAGATGGTATGATATATAGTCGAAAAATATAAGGGAGGTTATCCTCTATGAAATTAGGTATCGTGGGGCTGCCCAACGTGGGCAAGAGTACCCTGTTCAACGCCATCACCAATGCCGGCGCCGAAAGCGCCAACTATCCCTTCTGCACCATTGAGCCCAACGTGGGCGTGGTGGCCGTGCCGGACGCGCGGCTGGACAAGCTGGCAGAGATGTACCAGCCGGACAAAAAGACGCCCGCCGTCATTGAGTTCGTGGACATCGCGGGCCTGGTGAAGGGCGCCAGTCAGGGCGCGGGCCTGGGCAACAAGTTCCTGGAGAACATCCGCCGCACCGACGCCATCGTTCATGTAGTGCGCTGCTTCGATGACGAGAACATCATGCACGTGGTGGCGGACGCCAGCCAGAACGTGCCGGTGGATCCGCTGGGCGATATCGGCACCATTGATCTGGAGCTGATCATGGCGGATCTGGAGATGGTGAACCGCCGCGTGGAGAAGGCGGCAAAGGCTGCCAAGGGCGACAAGAAGTTCCTCCACGAGGCCGAGGTGTTCAAGGCGCTGGCTGCCCATCTGGATGCCGGTAAGTCCGCCCGCACCTTCGAGTGTGATAAGGACGACCGCGCCATCATCGAGACGGCGGATCTGCTGAGCCTGAAGCCCATTATTTACGCCGCCAACATGGATGAGGACGGCTTTGCCAACTACGAGGATAACGGCTATTTCCGGTCCGTCCGTGAGCTGGCGGAGAAGGAGGGCGCGCAGGTGCTGCCTATCTGCGCCAAGCTGGAGCAGGATATCGCCGAGCTGGACGATCCCGAGGAGCGGGCCATGTTTCTGGCGGATCTGGGCATTGAGAAGTCCGGTCTGGACCGGCTGATCCAGTGCTCCTACGACCTTCTGGGCCTAATTTCCTTCCTGACCTACGGCAAGGACGAGTGCCGCGCCTGGACCATCAAAAAGGGCACCAAGGCCCCCCAGGCCGCAGGCAAGATCCATTCTGACATCGAACGGGGCTTCATTCGCGCGGAGACCATCAATTTCGACGAGATGATGGCTTGCGGCGGCAGTGTGGCCGCCGCCAAGGAGAAGGGCCTGCTGCGCTCCGAGGGTAAGGAGTACGTGGTGAAGGACGGCGACATGATCTACTTCCGCTTCAACGTGTAAAAAACCATCCGGAGACGGCGCAGGCGGCAGCTCTGCGCCGCCTTTTTATATGCCGAGTGGACAAAAATAAACGGATTTTGGGCATATTATCCAAAAAAGAACACATAATTTCTACCGCACAAGACGGGAAAGTGCTTGTCCGGCGCGGGCGGTACGGCGTATAATAAACCCATTATTGTGATTTGGGCACAAGCGAAACGGGAGAGAAAGGAAATCTATATGGAAAAACGGTATACGCTGCCTGTTGCCATCGCGCTGGTGGTGGGCACGGTCATCGGCTCCGGCGTGTTCTTCAAGGCGGAGGCGGTGCTGACAAAGACCGGCGGCAATCTGTCCGTGGGCATTCTGGCTTTCATTATTATGGGCGTGGTGATGATCATCAGCGCCTGCACCTTCGGCGTGGTGGCCCAGAGCCATCAGGACGTGGAGGGGCTGGTGGGCTACGCCCGGGCCTCCTGCGGAAAGACCTACGGCTACTATGTGGGATGGTTCATGGCGGTCATCTACTACCCCTCGCTGGTGGCGGTGCTCAGTTGGCTGCCCGCCCGCTATTTCGGCGTGCTGATGGGCTGGGAGGATGCGGTGGTAGGCGGCCGTACCATGATGCTGGCGGGGGTGTTCATGATCGTCACCTACACCATGAACGCGCTGGCCCCACGGCTGGCGGGGCGGTTTGCCATCACCACCACCGTCATCAAGCTGATCCCGCTGCTGCTGATGGCCGTGGTGGGCACTATCGTAGGACTCGGCAACGGTATGACCAGCTTCAACTTCACCCACGTGGTGACGGAGATCCCCTTCGCGGAAGGACTGTTCGGCGCAGTGGTGTCGCTGGCCTTCGCCTTTGAGGGGTGGATCTGCGCCACCTCCATCGGCACGGAGCTGGAGAACCCCAAGAAGAACATGCCCCGCGCCCTGCTGATCGGCACCGTCATCATCGCCGTGGTGTATGTGGTGTACTACATTGGCCTTGCCGGCGCGGTGGAGTCGGAGGTCATGATGGCCGGCGGCGAGGCCGGCGCAAAGCTGGCCTTCCAGAACGTATTCGGGCAGGTGGGCGGCGCGCTGATCTTTGCGTTCGTGGTCATATCCTGCTGGGGAACCTGCAACGGCCTGACCATGGCCGTGACCCGCGGCATGTTCGACCTGGCCAGCGAGTGCGAAAGCCCGCGGCTGGCCATGTTCCGCAGCGTGGATCCCAACACCGGTATGGCCAACAATTCTGCGGTGTTCGGCCTGCTGGTCAGCTCTCTGTGGCTGCTGTACTTCTACGGCGGCACGATCATGAACGGCTTCGGCCCCTTCAAATTCGACTCCTCGGAGCTGCCCATTATCACGCTGTACGTCCTGTATATCCCCATCTACATCGCTCTGATGCGCCGCCGCGACCTGCCCGCCTTCCGCGGAAAGGTTATGCCGGTGCTGGCGATCCTATGCTCACTGTTCATGGTGTTCGCAGCCGTCTACTCCCACGGCGTGAATGTGGCGTGGTATCTGGTGGTGTTCGCGGTCATCGAACTCATCGGCGCGGTATTTCGCGGCCGGACGGCGTAACGGCATCTTACAGGAAAATCCCCCGGCTTTGCCGGGGGACTTTTATTTTTCCTGTGCGGGAATAAGATCGGGGTTCCGACAGAAAACGGCGTATTCTGCGGCCCGCGTGTGCTACCATAGCTCCAGCAAACGACAGGGGGGAGCATCATGGAACAGAGAAACGCCGTACCGCAGGGGACGGCACGGCCGCGCCCGCCGCGAACGGCGGAGGAGCGGCAGCGGGACCGGCGGCTGGCCCTCTCACTGCTGACGCGGCTGGCGGCAGCGGCGGCAGCACTGACGGTGCTGCTGGGCGTGGTGCTGCTGGTGACGCAGGCGGAGGGACAGGACATGTTCCCCGCCGTAAAGGACGGGGATCTGCTCATCGCCTACCGGCTCCAGCGCCGGTGGGCGCAGGACGACCTGGTGCTGTACCGGCAGGAGGGGGTGCTGCGGCTGGGCCGCGTGGCCGCCGTGGGCGGCGATGTGGTGATGCTGGAGGAGGACGGTACGCTGCGGGTCAACGGTACCCTCCACGCGGGAGAGGTGCTGTATCCCACATATCCCGCCGGTGGGGTGACGTATCCCTACACCGTGCCGGAGGGCTGTCTGTTCATACTGAACGACTACCGCACCCGGGGACGGGACAGCCGTCACTTCGGCGCGGTGCCGCAGCAGGACGCGGCGGGGAAGGTCATCACCCTGCTGCGCCGCCGCGGGCTGTAAGGGGGAACGGACATGCTGCCCTATAAGGTGCTGAAATTTTTCGACGATGTCACCAGCGCGCTGGTGGCGGTGCTGCTGGCGCTGCTGGCGGTATACGCGGGCTACGCCCTGTGGGACAACCGGCAGGTGTACGCGGCGGCGGAGGAGGTGCAGGCGTCTCTTCTGACCCTGAAGCCCCAGGAGGGAGGGGCGCCCTTTGCGGAGCTGCGGGCGGTGAACGCCGACGTGTGCGCCTGGGTGACGCTGGACGGTACCGGCGTAGACTACCCCGTGGTGCAGGGAAAGGACAACCTGACCTACGTGAACACCGACGTGTACGGGAATTTCTCCCTGGCGGGCACCATCTTTCTGGATACCCGCTGCGCACCGGACTTCGCCGGCGGGTACAGCCTGCTGTACGGCCACCACATGGTCAGCGGCCAGATGTTCGGCGATCTGGAGAAGTATCAGGATGCGGCGTTCCTGCGGGAGCACCGGACGGGAACCCTGCTGCTGCCGGACGGCGCCTGCACGCTGGAGATGTTCGCCTGCCTGCTGGTGCCGGCATCGGAGGAACACATCTTCCGGCCGGAGTACTGGCAGGAGGACGTATCGCCGCTGCTGGACTGGGCCGAGGGGGAGGCCCTGTGCTGGGAGACGACGGACCGACCGCAGCGGGTGCTGGCCATGTCCACCTGCTCGTCGGCGTTCACCGACGCCCGCACCGTAGTGCTGGCGGCCATACAAGAGGGATGAGGAGCACCTCATCCCTCTTGCCATCTGCGGGAAGGCGTGGTAAGATAGCACCGACCTGCGGCGGGGTGTCCCGCCGATGAAAGGAACGATGCTGCATGAAATACAAAGCGATCTTATTTGATATGGACGGCACGCTGCTGGACACGCTGGCGGATATGGTCAGCGCGGTGAACCACATCCTGTCTGTTCACGGCTGGCCCCTGCGCACAACGGAGGAGGTCCGCGCCTTCGTGGGCAACGGCGCACGGCGGCTGATGGAGCGGGCTATGCCGCCCACCGTCACCGGCGAGGACTTCGAGGCGGTGCTGGCGGAGTACCGGGACTGGTATCAGGCCCACAACTGCGTGGACACCGCGCCCTACGCCGGTATTCCGGCGGTGCTGGCGGCGCTGGATGCGGCGGGCATTAAGACGGCGGTGGTGTCCAACAAGCCGGACGCCACCACCAAAACGCTGGCCGCCCGGTTCTTTCCGGGGCTGCCCGCCTTTGGGCAGCGGGACGATGTGCCGCCCAAGCCGTCGCCGGATCTGGTGTTCCGCGCGCTGGACACGCTGGGCGTAGCCGCTGCCGACGCCGTCTACGTGGGGGACAGCGAGGTGGACGTGGCCACGGCCCGTAACGCGGGACTGCCGCTGGCAGCGGTGAGCTGGGGCTTTCGGGGCCGTCAGGCGCTGGCAGAGGCCGGCGCGGCGGTCATCGTGGACACGGCGGCGGAGCTGCTGGAGGTTCTGCGGTAAAACGCGGCAAGACCTGTTGACAAACCGCAAAAAGCGGTTTATACTATTCCCCATCAAAAAGGCATTGACGGAGAAGAAGCTGTTTTTCCAACGGCCAAAGAGAGGGACGCCCCGGCTGAAAGCGTCCTGCCTGCGGCGCAGCCTGTACCACTCCCGAGCCGCCTGCGACGAGCAGGACGGGGGCTTCCCGTTACAGAAGTCACGAGCGACGGCGTATGCCGTAAGCAGGGTGGAACCGTGGAGTAAAGTCATTTACCTCACCCCTGAAACACATCAGGGGTGGGGTTATTTTTATACCCGCCCCCAAAACAAGGAGGACTGTACCATGAGCGAGGAAAACATCTACACGTTTGAAAACGAGCAGTACCGCAAGACGTACTGGCATACCTGCTCCCACATTCTGGCGCAGGCGGTGAAGCGCCTGTGGCCGGAGGTGAAGCTGGCCATCGGCCCCAGCATCGACAACGGCTTTTACTACGATCTGGACGCACCCTTTGCCTTTACCCCCGACAACCTGACGGAGATCGAGGCGGAGATGCGGAAGATCTGCAAGGAGAAGCTGAAGCTGGAGCGCTTTGAGTTGCCCCGCGAGGAAGCCCTGAAGTTCATGGAGGAGAAGGAGGAGCCCTACAAGGTGGAGCTGATCAACGACCTGCCTGCCGACTCCCACATCTCCTTTTACAAGCAGGGCGAGTTCGTGGACCTGTGCGCCGGTCCCCACGTGGACTCCACCGGCCGCATCAAGGGCAACGGCATCAAGCTGACCGCCTGCAACGCCGCCTACTGGCGCGGCGATTCCAGCCGCCAGCAGCTCCAGCGTATCTACGGCGTAGCCTTCCCCAACAAGGACGAGCTGGAGACCTATCTGAAGGAGCGTGAGGACGCGCTGAAGCGCGACCACAACAAGCTGGGCCGCGAGCTGGAGTATTTCACCACCGTGGACTGCATCGGTCAGGGCCTGCCCATCCTGCTGCCCAAGGGCGCACGGGTCATCCAGCTGCTGCAGCGCTGGGTGGAGGACACCGAGCAGGAGAGAGGCTATCTGCTGACCAAGACGCCCCTGATGGCAAAGCGGGAGCTGTATAAGATCTCTGGCCACTGGGATCACTATCTGGACGGTATGTTCATCATGGGCGACCCCATGGACGAGACCAAGGAGTGCTTTGCCCTGCGTCCTATGACCTGCCCGTTCCAGTATCAGGTCTTCCTGAACCGGGGCCGCAGCTATCGCGACCTGCCCATGCGGCTGGGCGAGACGTCCACCCTGTTCCGCAACGAGGATTCCGGCGAGATGCACGGTCTGATCCGCGTCCGCCAGTTCACCATCTCCGAGGGTCATCTGGTGCTGCGCCCCGACCAGCTGGAGGAGGAGTTCAAGCAGTGCCTCGATCTGGCCAAGTACTGCCTGGGCACCGTGGGCCTGCTGGATAAATGTACGTTCCGCTTCTCCCAGTGGGATCCCGCCAACCCCAACAACAAGTATGAGGGTACGGCGGAGCAGTGGGATCACGCCCAGTCCGTGATGGAGCGCATCCTGAAGGACCTGGACGTGGACTACACCGTGGGCATCGACGAGGCCGCGTTCTACGGCCCCAAGCTGGATATCCAGTACAAGAACGTCTACGGCAAGGAGGATACCCTTGTTACCATCCAGATCGATATGCTGCTGGCCGAGCGCTTCGGTATGTACTATATCGACGAGAACGGCAACAAGGCCCTGCCCTATATCATCCACCGCACGTCTCTGGGCTGCTACGAGCGGACGCTGGCCTACCTTATCGAGGAGTACGCCGGTGCGCTGCCTACGTGGATGATGCCGGAGCAGGTGCGCTTCCTGCCCATTACCGACCGCGCCGCCGACTACTGCGCCCAGCAGGCCGCGGAGCTGCGTAAGCAGGGTTTCCGCGTGGAGGTGGACAGCCGCAACGAGAAGGTGGGCAAGAAGATCCGCGAGGCCACACTGGAGAAGATCCCCTATATGCTGGTGGTGGGCGACCGCGACATGGAGGCGGGCACCGTCTCCGTCCGTACCCGTACCGGCGAGGATCTGGGCGCCATGTCCCTGGCGGACTTCAGCGCTCTGCTGCGCGATGTGGTGGACAGCAAGGCCCGCAAGTAAGCGGAACGCATACCGTTAAAAAAGAGGAGCATCTTGGATGCTCCTCTTTTTTGCGCCCCTGCCCCTGCATTTTGACCGGTTGATTTGCAGGAAAAGCGGAAAATTCCTGCAATTTTGCAGGATTGCCCATCAAAATCACAATTTACCATGTTGCTCAGTGAAAACATCGATCGTGCCAAAACTCCGACAGAATCGAAAGAGTGCATAAAAAACGGCGGCGAAATCAGACAGATCGGACAACGCTTGTGAAAAAACTTTTTCAAAAAAATGAATTTTTATGTATTTGGATGTTGCAAAACAGGAAAAGCCGCGTTATAATGGGCGCTGTAAGAGCAAGCCCCTCAAGCGGAGGGGTATATGAAGGAGAAGACTGTTATGAAGAAACTGATGAGCATGATCCTTGCCCTGATGATGGCGCTGAGCCTGGTGGCCTGCGGCGATAAGGGCGGCAGCGGCGACAACGGCGACAACGGCGACAGCGCCAGCAAGCCCGAGCATACCGACACCACTACGGTGGCGGTGGGCGCGGTGATCCTGGCCCGCGACGATGTGGCTGAGGACGATGTGTACAAGTTCGTGGCCGATATCTTCGACAACGCCGCAGACCTGGTGACCAGCCACGCCAAGTACGGCGAGCTGAGCCTGGAGTACGGCGCGTCCATCACCTCCGTACCCTATCACCCCGGCGCTGCCAAGTACTTCGCTGAGAAGGGCATCGATGTGGCCGCCGTCAAGGATGGCGCTGGCACCGGCGCTTCCCGCAACCTGCGGTTCGTCACCGGCGGCGAGTCCGGCACCTACTACGCCTTCGGCTCCGTCATCGCCCAGCACGCCACCAACAACGCCGGCGTGAACGTGGTGGGCCTGTCCGGCAACGGCTCCCAGGCCAACGTGCAGGAGCTGGTGGACGGCACCGCCGACTTTGCGTTCTGCCAGTCTGACGTCATGGCCTACGCCTACAACGGCACCAACCTGTTCGACACCAAGGTGGAGGGCTTCTCCACGGTGGCTGCCCTGTACATGGAGCAGGTGCAGATCGTCACCACCAACCCTGACATCAAGACCGTGGCCGACCTGGCCGGTAAGTCCGTGTCCATCGGTGCTCCCGGCTCCGGCGTGTACTTCAACGCTATCGACGTGCTGGGTGCCTACGGCCTGACCGAGAACGACATCAAGCCCACCTACCAGTCCTTCGGCGACAGCGCTGACGCCCTGAAGAACGGCCAGATCGACGCTGCCTTCATCGTGGCCGGTGCGCCCACCACCGCCGTCACCGACCTGGCCACCACCAAGGATACCTATCTGGTGAGCCTGGATGATGAGCACGTGACCAAGCTGCTGGAGACCTCTGACTACTACACCAAGACTGTTATCGCCAAGGACGTGTACTTCGGCGACTGATCCTTAACGCGGATTTGACACTTTACGAGGCTGCGGCGGGGCATCCCGCCGTAGCCCTCGCATTATTCTGAAAAGATCGAGAGGATCGCCACTATGAGCAAAGATAAGAAAAAACCGGATACCCGCCCAGCGGCAGGGGCGGAGACCTCTGCCGAGGAGGCTGCGGATCTGGATGCGGTGATGCGGAAGTATGACCGCGAATCTGCCACCCGCATGTGGGAAGGCACGCCCCAGCTGCTGATCCGCATCCTGATGGCGGTCTTCGGCGTGTTCTGCATCGGTATGACCCTGTTTTCCAAGGATATGCCGGAGATCCGGCTCACCCTGTTCGTGGGCTGCATCGTCATCATCGGCTTCCTGACCTACCCTGCCAACAAGCATCATGTGCGGGTGAACTACCTGCCCTGGTACGACATCGTGCTGATGGTGGTGGGCGCGTTCTGCTTCTTCTATTTCGCGCTGAACGCCATGACGCTGGTGCGCCTGTCCACCCGTATCGAGACTGTCCACGTCGTCATCGGCGTGGTGGGCATCCTGATCCTGATGGAGCTGTGCCGCCGCTGCGTGGGCGTGCCCATCCTGTGCGTGGCCGGTGTGCTGATCGTCTATGCGTTCATCAACCAGCTGAGCTACGCCGGTGCCGTCAACGGCGCTACGCTGTATGACGCCCTCAAGACCATCATCTACAAGCTGTTCTACACCACCTCCGGCGTTATCGGCACGCCCATCAGCGTGTGCTACACGTACATCGTGCTGTTCATCATCTTCGGCGCGTTCCTGGAGCGCACCGGTATCGCCAATTTCTTCATCAGCTTCGCCAACCGCATCGCCGGCTGGTCCAGCGGCGGTCCCGCCAAGGTGGCTGTTATCAGCTCCGCTCTGTGCGGCATGGTGTCCGGCTCCTCTGTGGGTAATACCGTCACCACCGGTTCCTTCACCATCCCTATGATGAAGAAGACCGGCTACAAGCCGGAGTTCGCGGGCGCCGTGGAGGCCGCCGCCTCTACCGGCGGCCAGATCATGCCGCCCATCATGGGCGCTGCTGCCTTCCTGATGGCGGAGTACATGAAGCTGCCCTACGCCCAGGTGGCCGTGAAGGCCATCCTGCCTGCCATCCTGTACTTCACCGGCATCTTCATTGCCGTCCATCTGGAGGCCAAGAAGCTGGGTCTGAAGGGTATCTCCCGCGACCAGCTGCCTAAGTGGAAGCTGCTGGCCCGGGACTGCTACCTCATCATTCCCCTGATCCTGCTGGTGTGGCTGGTTTCCTCCGGCAGCAAGACCATGTCCCACTCTGCCGCCTACTCCATTCTGGCGGCCATCGTTGTGGGCTTCGTCAACTTCTTCCTGCAGGGAAAGCGCGGCGATGAGGAGCATGAGGCTCAGTCCGCCGGCAAGGCGCTGGCCTCCGCCGGTAAGCGCTCCTTCTTCTCTGCGGTGGAATCTCTGGAGGCCGGTTCCCGCGGCGCCATTACCGTGGCCGTGGCCTGCGCCATGGCGGGCATCATCGCCGGCTGCATCACCGTCACCGGCCTTGCCTCCATCCTCATCAACGCCATCGTTCAGCTGGCCGGCAACGCCACCATCATCGGCCTGGTGCTGACCATGCTGTGCTGCATCGTGCTGGGCATGGGCGTGCCCACCACGGCCAACTACTGCATCATGGCCTCCACCTGTGCCCCCATTCTGATCCAGCTGGGGTTCCCTGTGGTGGCTGCCCACTTCTTCGTGTTCTACTTCGGCATCGTGGCCGACATCACGCCTCCTGTGGCGCTGGCGGCTTACGCCGGTTCGGCCATCGCCAAGTCCAACCCCATGAAGACGGGCCTCAACGCCACGAAGCTGGCCATCGCGGCCTTCATCGTGCCGTACATCTTCGCATACAGTCCGGCACTGCTGTTTGAGAACATCTCCGGCTGGTGGGAGGTGGTGCAGATCTGTGTCAGCGCCCTGCTGGGCATCTTCGGCATCGCCGCGGCCCTCAACGGCCACCTGTTCAAAAAGATTGGCTGGCCTCTGCGGATCCTGCTGGTGGTGGGCGGCCTGGGCATGATGATCCCCGGCACCGTCACCGACCTGGCGGGTCTGCTGCTGGTGGGCGCCATCGTCGCGTACCAATACCTGTCCAACAAGCGCGCCAGCGCTTCTGCGGCAGCGTAATAGTCCTCTCCGAAAGCAGAGAAAGCGTTCGGCTATGCCGGACGCTTTCTCTGCCACGGTTTCCCGCGGCGTAAAATGTTGCAAAAATGCTTTGTGCAAAACGTCAACAACTTTGCAGGAAGACATGCGCGCCTGCGTGAAGATTCTAAAGAATATGCCAAAAAGAATTTTCTCCCATTTTCGGGAGATTTTTTTCTTTTTATACAAAAATAGTTGCATAAAAATTTTTTAAAAAATACAAATGGGAACAAATGCACAGGAGAAAATGACAGAAATATGTCAAACTTGTGTATAGAAGCGTTTTGCGGCGGAAAAAACAGGGGGATAACGGTCTATTTATACGAAAAAAGTTGTAGGCAAAATCACGGATGATTATCCATACTTTTTAAGACTACCTGAAAATTTGTATGAAAATTTGACGAGAAAATCAAAATTTTTTATAATGATAGACGGAACAAAAAAGTGAATATCCCCTGTAATGAGGGGGAGGAAAGAGGAAAACACACATGGAAAAGTATCTGGTCCTTGCCACATTCGTTGGCTCCGTCATCGCGCTTTTGTTTGCGCTTTTCACGGGAAAACGGGTACTGCGCTTTGAGGAGGGAACCCCTCTGATGAGCAAGATCTCCCGTTCGATCCGCGAAGGCGCCAACGCCTACCTGCGGCGGCAGTACACCGTCGTCGGTATTTTCTTCGCCTGCATGATCGTGGTGCTGTGCATCATGGCTGCCTGCCATCTGCTGACCTGGTTCGTGCCCTTCGCATTTCTGACCGGCGGCTTTTTCTCCGGTCTCAGCGGCTTCGTGGGCATGCGCATCGCGACCAAGTCCAACTGCCGCACCGCCAACGCCTGCCGCGAGGGGCTGAACAAGGGCCTGCGGGTGGCCTTCTCCGCCGGTTCCGTCATGGGCTTCACCGTGGTGGGCTTGGGCCTGTTTGACATCTCCGTCTGGTTTGCCCTGCTGCGCTTTGTGTTCAAGCTGGAGGCCGCCGACATCACCAGCGCCATGCTGACCTTCGGTATGGGCGCCAGCTCCATGGCTCTGTTTGCCCGTGTGGGCGGCGGTATCTTCACCAAGGCCGCCGACGTGGGCGCGGATCTGGTGGGCAAGGTGGAGGCCGGCATCCCCGAGGACGATCCCCGCAACCCTGCCGTCATTGCCGACAACGTGGGTGACAACGTGGGTGACGTGGCCGGTATGGGCGCGGATCTGTACGAGTCCTACGTGGGCTCCATCATCTCCGCCTCCGCGCTGGGCGTGGCGGCCTTCTCCAATCAGGCGTTCAAGGCTATGGCTATCCCCATGGTCATGGCGGCCGTGGGCATCCTGTGCTCCATCATCGGCTCCTTCTTCGTTAAGACGGAGGAGAATGCCGACCAGCGCACCCTTCTGAAGGCGCTGTCCCGCGGTACCAATCTGTCCGCCATCCTCATCGCCGTCATTTCCTTCTTCCTGGTGTGGGCTCTGCTGGGGCTGGAGCACTGGGGACTGTACGTGGCCATCCTGTCCGGTCTGGTGGCCGGTGTGCTCATCGGCAAGGCCACCGAGTACTACACCTCCGACACCTATAAGCCCACCCAGGAGCTGAGCGGCAAGAGCCAGACTGGTTCCGCTACCATCATCATCGGCGGTCTGGGCCTGGGCATGCTGTCCACCGCGCTGCCCATCCTCATCGTGGCGGTGTGCATCCTGCTGGCATTCTTCCTGTCCGGCGGCGGTACCAACGCCAGCATGGGCCTGTACGGCATCGCGCTGGCCGCCGTAGGCATGCTGAGTACGCTGGGCATCACCCTGGCCACCGATGCCTACGGCCCTGTGGCCGACAACGCCGGCGGCATCGCCGAGATGGCCGGTCTGGACCCTGAGGTTCGCAAGCGTACCGATGCACTGGACTCTCTGGGCAACACCACCGCCGCCACCGGCAAGGGCTTCGCCATCGGCTCCGCCGCCCTGACGGCCCTGGCCCTCATGGCCTCCTATATTGAGAAGGTCAAGGAGGTGGGCGCGGCGGATGTCACATTCAACGACTTCTCCCTGATGAACCCGCTGGTGCTGACAGGCTTGTTCATTGGCGCCTGCCTGCCCTTTGTGTTTGCCGCTCTGACCATGAATTCCGTGGGACGCGCGGCCCAGAGCGTGGTGCTGGAGGTGCGCCGCCAGTTCCGCGAGATCGCCGGCCTCATGGAGGGCAAGGCTGACCCCGACTACGCTCGCTGCGTGGACCTGTGTACCAAGGCCAGCTTGAAGGAGATGGTGCTGCCCACCGTCATCGCGGTGGTAACGCCCATCGTCGTGGGCATGGTGCTGGGCTATAAGGGCGTCGTGGGCCTGCTGGCCGGCGCCACCGTTACCGGCTTCCTGATGGCCATCTACATGGCCAACGCCGGCGGCGCGTGGGACAATGCCAAGAAGTACATCGAGGCGGGCAACTTCGGCGGCAAGGGCGGCGACTGCCACAAGGCCGGCGTGGTGGGCGACACCGTGGGCGACCCCTTCAAGGACACCTCCGGCCCCGCCATCAACATTCTCATCAAGCTGCTGAGCATGGTGTCCATTGTGTTCGCTGGCCTGATCGTGAACTATTCCATCTTCTGAGATCCCTTGGCCTGTGCCAAGCGATAGAGAACGCCGAAGCGCCCAGCCGAAAGGCTGGGCGCTCTGGTCTGCTGTATTGCGTCAAAGCAGTGTCTCTGCGCCGGCGGTGAACAGCGCGTCATTGATCTCCGGCAGCGTCAGGCTGTGGCTCAGGCCGAACAGCAGCACCGCGTCCCGCTTGTCCCGGGCGTACAGCGGCGCGTGGTGTGCCTGCTGCAAGAGACTCTGGGCCTCCTCTGCCGAGGCGCCCAGCCCGATGCACAGACACAGCAGCCGGTCGCGGGAGGGGGTGCGCCGTCCGGAGAACACCTGGTGGAGATAGACCTCGCTGATGCCGGAGGCCTTGGCCAGCGCGGATTTGCTCATGTCCTGCTGGTCAAACAGCATCTGCAGCCCGTGGGGCAGGTCGCCCTCGCGGAAGCAGGCGGAATTATCGGAGAGTACGCGGCTCAGATCGTTGGAGTCCATCAGCTCCTTCAAAAGCTGATCCGTATTTTTGCGTTTCATCACACATACCACCCTTATCTCTATGCTGCTTACCATTATAGACAAAATTCGCTGAAAAGACAATATGCGCGCTGCATAGTTGGCAAATTTCCTCATTTTTCTGCCCGCAGCTTTACAGATGGCGAGATTTCGGCTATACTGGTAAAAACCGCAAAGAAGGGGGGGACGGACATGTACGACGAGCTGCTGCGTGCCATGGAGCAGTATTTTGACGAGGTGAAGGTGCTGAAGCGGGGCGCCCGCGGCACGGTGACACTGGTGCGCCACCGGCAGACGGGGCAGCGTTACGTGTTCCGCCGCTTCGACGGCGCCGCTGATGTCTACCGGCGGCTGCTGACCGTGTCCAGCCCTTACCTGCCGCGGGTGGAGGAGGTGGCCGAGTCCCACGGCCGCGTGGCCGCGCTGGAGGAGTATGTTCAGGGCGACACCCTGCTGTATCTGCTGGAGGGCGGGCTGCTGGACTGGCCCGAGGCCCGCAAGGTAGCCCGCGACCTGTGCGCGGCGCTGTGGGTGCTGCACAGCATGGGCGCGGTACACCGCGATGTCAAGGAGAGCAACGTCATCCTGCGGGGCGGTGAGGCGGTGCTCATCGACTTTGACGCCTCCCGCATCATGAAGCCGGAGGTCCACAGCGACACGGTGATCCTGGGAACCACCGGCTATGCCGCGCCGGAGCAGTTCGGCCTGTCCCAGACCGATGGGCGGGCGGACATCTACTCTCTGGGCGTGCTGCTGAATGTGATGCTGACGGGACAGCACCCCTCCCGCCTGCTGGCGGAGGGCCATGCGGGGCGGATCGTCCGCCGCTGCACCATGATGAATCCAAATCAGCGGTTCCGCGATGTGCTGGAACTGCGGGACGCTTTGTGAGGTAGCTGTGGAGAATCGGAAAAAATGTATCAAATGCGGCGCGTTGCTGCCGCAGGAGGCGTCCTTCTGCCCCTGCTGCACCGCCAGCCAGCTGGCACGGGAGCCTATGTCCCCGCCCCGCAGCGAAAAGCGCCGCGGGGCGCTGGCCTGCGCGGTGCTGCTGGTGGTGCTGCTGGGAGCGGTACTGTGGGCGACCCTCGGCGGCCGCGCTGCCCAGACTCCGCCCCGGACCGACGGTGCCCAGGCGCTGGAGCCCGCCGATCCAACGGAGCCTACCGGCCTTTCCGGCAACTACCAGAGCGGCGACTGCCAGACCTGGTACGACGGCGCAGATGGGCGGATGTACCACCTGTACGTCTGCTTCAGCCCTCAGTCCAACGGCGGCGGGGCTCCCGCCAGCCACCGCTCGGAGCTGCTTCCGGCCGACGCGTCCGGTACCAGCCCGCTCTGCCTGTTCGTGGAGGACGCGGAGGACCCCTCTCTGGACGTGCGGGAGGATTTCAGTGCCCTGCTGGCCTACCACACGGTGGAGGCCGTGGCTGCCGAGGGCAGCGATACCTGCACCATCCTGGGGGAGACGGATTCCTATTACAACGCGGGGGTCCTGCTGGCCCACGAGCATGAGGTCACCAGTGCCTGCACCTATAATGACATCATCTGGACGCTGCACATGAAGACCGGCGACAAGATCACCCTCCGCCAGGTGGAGGAATGCAGCGAAAAGCAGCGCCGTACCGTCAGCTGGGAGGATACCCCCATGGACACCACGGCGGATCTGCAGGCGCTGCTGGACGATCTGACGCTGAACCTGGACGCGGAGACGGAACTGGTGGTGGAACTGCCCAACGTGACCTACACGGAGCCGCTGACCATCCGCCGCGCCATGACGCTGCAGGCTCACGCGGACGGCACGGAGTTCACCGCCCCCATCACGGTGAACCATATGGCATACAGCGAGGTCACGGACATCCACGTAGTGCTGTCGGGCCTGCGCCTTTGCGGCGCGGGGGACATGACCGGTACCGGCGTCACCGCCAAGGCCCCTACTTACCTGAACAACTGCTGGATCACCAACTGGGATGTAGGCGCGCTGGCGGCGGACGGCGGCTGGATCTGGGTGGAGAAAAGCAGCTTCACCCGCAACGCCACGGCTCTGCGCATCGACACCACGGAGAGCTCCTCCTGGGGCAGTGATCTCCACGGCGGGAACTTTATCCGCAACGGTACGGCGCTGGATATCCAACGCATGCCCGGGGACTGGATGACCTACTACGTACACAACAGCACCTTTACCGACAACGACACAGTGATCGCCGGCCCTCTGGCGGATCAAGTCCGGCTGGAGGACGGCAACTATGTGCAGCAGAGCGCCTGAGCAAAAAAAGGACATCCGCCCTGTGCGGATGTCCTTTTTTCACCCGCTCTGCCCCTGCTGCGCGATTTTTAGTCTGCCCCTTGTGCCGCGCCCCGCGGTATGATATACTTTAACCGTTACCATACAACGATTATCATTGATCGGCGGACGGGCCCTGCGGCCTGCCGCCGCCGGAGAAATAAGGAAGGCGACATGGACGAAAGGGAAGAGATGACCGTGGAGGTCATGTACGGCAGCAAGACGAAACAGGCCTACGAGCTGATCAAACAGAAGATACTGATGCTGGAGTATGCCCCGGGTCAGCCCCTGCGGGAGCTGGAGCTCAGCGAGCAGCTTTCCATGAGCCGCACGCCCATCCGCGCCGCCATCGAGCGGCTGGTGGCGGACTGCTTCGTGGACGAGACGGCGGGCAAGCGCACCGTGGTGTCCGGCGTCTCGGTGGACAACTTTGTGGAGCTGTACGAGGTCCGTGAGGCCATGGAGATGCTGTGCGTCTCGCTGGCGGCCTACGCCTGGCAGGACCACAGCCAGATCGACGCCGCCCGTGATCTGGTGGACCGCCAGTTTGAGCTGGCGACCCAGACGCCGGTGGATTCCCAGGCTGTGCAGGCGGTGGACCGCGAGTTCCACCGCGCCCTGGCCCACCTGTCCGGCAACCGCCTGCTGGAGCGGGAGACGGTGTGGATCTACGACCTGTGCCTGCGCTACATCTTCTACTCCATGCACATGAACTGGTCCGCCCGCATCGCTCAGGAACACAGGGACATCCTGGGCGCCATCGAGCGCCGCGACAGCCAGCTGGCCCAGGCCCACGTCCGCAACCACCTGTCCAAGGTGAAGGACGCGGTGCTGATGGGCCTCGCCAAGGGCTTCGACCCCTCGGTGGAGCTGCGGAACGCGCGGGAGGGCTATACCATTCGTCCCCACGGCGAGTGAGCGGCGGCATATACCGGCAAAAAAGCGCCCCGCCGGACCGAAACGGTCTGGCGGGGCGCTTTTTTTATCTCCGACCGGCGCAGGTGGTGTGGGAGGTAAACCACAAGGGGGGGACGCCGGCGCAGCGTATTTACAGCTCCTGATCGATCTGATGCAGGATGGAGATAGCCTTCTGCAGCACCTCCATGGAGGAGGCGTAGGACAGACGCACATAACCTTCACCGTTGCGGCCGAAGGCGGTGCCCGGGATGGTGGCGAGACGGTACTTATCGATAGCGTAGGCGCAGAACTCATCGGCGGTCATGCCGGACTTCTTGATGTTCATGAAGATGTAGAACGCGCCCTCCGGCTTCTTGCAGCTGAAGTGCTGCATCTTGTTGATCTCCTCCACCAGATAGTCGCGGCGGCGCTTGAACTCCTGCCGCATCCGCTCAATAGAGCCGTCCTCCTCCAGCAGGCCCGCCACACCGGCGTACTGCACGAAGGTGGTGGCGCCGGCGGTCATGTAGAAGGACAGCCGGTTCATAGGCTCGATCATGTTCTCCGGCGCGGCGATGTAGCCCAGACGCCAGCCGGTCATGGCCATACTCTTGGAGAAGCCGTTGAGCACGATGGAGCGCTCCTTCATGCCGGGCAGAGAGGCGATGCTCACCAGCTCCTGCTCATCATCGTATACAAAGCGGTCGTAGATCTCGTCGCTGAGCACCAGCAGATCGTGCTCCCTGGCGATGGCGGCGATGGCCTCCAGCGAGGCGCGGCTCAGCACGCCGCCGGTGGGGTTGCTGGGAGAGACGATGACCAGCATCTTCGTCTTATCGGTGACGAGGGAGCGGATCTGGTCCACATCCACCTGATAGTCGTTCTCCTCCAGCAGGTCGTACTTCTTGATGACGGCCCCCGCGATGTTGGGGATCTCGGAATAGGTCAGATACACGGGATCGGGCACCAGCACCTCATCCCCGGGATTCAGGGTGCTCAGCAGCGCCACGAACATACCCTGCGCCACACCGGTGGTGACGGAGATCTCGCTGGGCGTGTAGTGCAGGCCGTTCTCCTTTTCCAGCTTCTGGCAGACAGCCTCCTTCAGCTCCTGAATGCCGGAACCATCGGTATAGCGGGTCTTGCCCTCGTCCAGCGCCTTCTTGCAGGCATCGATGATATACTGGGGCGTGTCAAAATCGGGCTGGCCCAGAGTCAGGGCGGTGACGGGGATGCCCTGCGCCGCCAGCTCGGCGCACTTGCCGAACACCACGCGGGTGCCGGATACATGCAGATTTTCCAGCCGATGTGCCTGTTTGAATTCCATAAAATGCTCCTCCTTCAGTTCTCGTTACTTCTGTACGTTGTTGCCGCCCGGTACAAAGACGCACTTGTCGTAGTTGCCGGTGAAATAGTTGCGGATGTCGGCGCAGCACTGGAGCCGGCCATCCCGCGCGGACTCCTGGGAATAGAACGCCACGTGGGGCGTCAGGATCACGTTGTCCCGATTGGCCAGGGGATGGGTGTTCAGGTCGGGGTACTCGTCGGTGAGCACGTCCAGATAGGCGTAGGAGATCTTACCGCTGTCGATGGCGTCGATCATCTCCTGCTCTACCACCACGCCGCCGCGGGCGGAGTTGATGAACACCAGGTGGTCGGGGATCTCGTCAAACAGCTCCTTGCCGATGAGGTGCTCCGTGCCTTCGATCAGAGGCACGTGGAGGCTGATGTAGTCGGACTCACGGAACAGGGTCTTCATATCCACCATGGTGACGCCGTACTGGTCGCCGATAGACTGGTCAATATAGGGGTCTGCCGCCAGAATGCGCACACCGAAGCCGGACAGGTTCTTGGCCACCAGACGGGCGATCTGGCCGAAGCCCGCCAGACCAACGGTCTCCGCGTTGAAGCGGTGAATGTCGGGGCATACGGAGTAGTCCCACTTTTTGTCCCGCCGCACACTGCGGTCGTAGGCGAACAGCCGCTTGTTGTGGGCCAGGATGCAGGCCGTCACGTAGTCTGCCACATCAATGGAGAAGGCACTGCGCAGGTGGGTGACGGAGATGCCGCGGGCCTTGGCGGCCTCCAGATCCACATAATTGTATCCCATGCTCTTGCAGGCGATGAGCTTCAGCTTGGGCAGGGAGTTGATGACCCGTGCGGTCAGCGGCTCGAAGATGCCCATGACGGCGTCGGCGTCCTGACAATACTTGATGATATCGTCCTCGGTGGAGCAGACGTGCTCCTCCACCTCGCACACGCCCTTCAGCGCTTCCTGCTCCAGTCCGAGGCCATCTTTATAATTGAACATGCGCACAGCTTTGTACATACCAAAATCCTCCAGAACAAAAAATTGGATACAATGATTATAGTGGCGGTATACAGCTCCGTCAAGCTGTGAAAACCAACATATGGCAATCCTGCGATTTCATTTCAAGAAACTATTTGCGCGCAAACCACACCGTAAAAGTAATAAAATACACGATTTATTGAACAACGTATCGTAAAAATGGCGGATGCATAATTAGCAATCTTTTAACAAACTTACAAAAGAATACAAAACTTTTGGTGCTAAACGCCAAAAATGGCCGCGCTATATTGCATACAATTGTTGACGATGCTATAATGACGCCAATGTCACTGCTGCATAGGAGGTTTATATGAAGCAGACCGATCTGATTTTGAAAAACGGCGTGATATACACCATGGCCCGGGAGGGCGACGTGGTGGAGGCATTGGCCGTGCGTGACGGTAAGATTGTATACACGGGTACCACGGAGGAGGTGCTGGGCGCCTGCGAAGCGCCGCAGGTGGTGGATCTGGCGGGCAAGACCATGCTCCCGGGCATGGGTGATTCCCACCTCCACTTCTTTGCCTACTGTCAGACCCACACCACCGTGGACCTGGGCGGCTGTACCAGCAAGGCGGAGGCCATCGGCAAGCTGGCTGCCCGGGCAGCGGAGACCCCCAAGGGCCAGTGGATCAAAGGCTCCAACTTCGACGAGTCCAAGTGGGACGCCGACAACGACCACCTGCCCACCAAAGCGGATCTGGACCTGGTGAGTCCGGACCACCCCGTGATGATGAAGCGCGTGTGTCTGCATACCGCCGTGGCCAACACCGCGGCGCTGGCCGCCGCCGGTATCGGCAAGGGCTATGAATTCGGCCCCGGCGGTCTGGTGGAGCTGGACGCGGACGGCATGCCCAACGGCATCCTGCGGGAGCAGGCCACCAAGATCTTCGACGAGCTGATCCCCGACCCCGCCAAGATCCCCGAGGTCAAGGAGAAGATCATGCGCGAGGCGCTGGCGGAGGCCTCCAGTCAGGGTCTCACCACCGTCCACACCTACGCCGCGGACATCTGGAAGTACACTGAGGATCCCGAGGACTACCTGCTTCTGGACCGCAAGGGGCAGCTGCCCCTGCGTGTGGTGATCTATCTGGATACCCTCTATCAGAAGCCCTACCTGACCCGCAGGGAGATGGACGATCCCTATCACAAGGTGTGCTACGGCGGCCACAAGATCTTCTCCGATGGCTCGCTGGGCTCCCGCTCCGCCAAGCTGCTGGTACCGTACAGCGATGCGCCCGATACCGATGGCATCCTGGTCCAGAGCCAGCAGGAGCTGAACGAGCACATGCTCAAAGCCTATGAGATGGGACTCCAGCCTGCCACCCACTGCATCGGCGACAAGGGTCTGGACTGCGTGCTCACCGCCATCGAGTACACACTGGAGAAGAGCCGTGAGCACGGCATGACAGCCCGGGAGCAGGCGGACCGCGACCCGTTCCGCATTATCCACGCCCAGATGGCCACCGACGACATGATCCGCCGCATGCAGAAGCTGCCGGTGGTGCTGGATCTGCAGCCGGTTTTTCTGGAGACGGATATGCACTGGGCTGTGGAGCGCATCGGCCCTGAGCGGGCGGCGTACAGCTACCGCTGGGAGACGTACCGCAAGGCCGGACTGATCCTCACCGGCGGCTCCGACTGCCCCGTGGAGCCCTTCTCTCCATGGCTGAACATCTACACCGCCGTGGCCCGCAAGGACTTCCACCGCTGCCCCGAGGGCGGCTACCAGCCGGAGGAAAAGATGAGCGTCTACGACGCTGTATGCATGTTCACCAAGAACCTGCATTACGCCGCCGGACAGGACGCGGTGCTGGGCACGCTGGAGCCCGGCAAGTTCGCCGACATGGTAGTCATCGACCGCGACATTTTCAAGATCCCCGCCGACGAGATCATGGATATCCAGGTGGAAAAGACGTATCTGGCCGGCCGCGAAGTATACAGCAAATAAAAAAGGAGACAGCATATGAAACTGGATTGCTTTGAGGAGGTCAAGCGCCTCACTTCCGAGATGGTGGCCATCCCCAGCATCAACAAAGAACCCCATGGCGAGACGGCGGTGGCCCGCTACGTGTACAACTATTTCATGGATCTGCCCTATTTCAAGGCCCATCCGGAGCAGGTGATGTGCTTCCAGACCAAGGACGACTTTGTGGAGCGCCACTCCACCCTGGCTTACGTCAAGGGCACCAAGGGTACCTCCAACCGCACCGTGATCCTCATCGGCCACATCGACACCGTGGGCGTGGACGATTTCGGCACCATCCGCGAGTACGCCTTCAAGACCGACGAGCTGCCTCAGAAGCTGAAGGAGACCTTCTCCCTGACGCCGGAGGTACTGGCGGACATTGAGTCCGGCGACTATATGTTCGGCCGCGGCGCTCTGGATATGAAGTCCGGCGTGGCCGGCCACATGTACCTTGTCAAGTACTTCTCCGAGCACCCCGAGGAGCTGGACGGCAATCTGGTCCAGATCGCCGAGTGTGACGAGGAGGACAACTCCCACGGCATCATCACCGCCATCGACTACCTGCTGGACCTGAAGAAGAAGGAGCACTTCGAGTACGTGGCCTGCATCAACGCCGACTACTCCACCAACTACATGCCCGGCGACGAGAACCGCTACATCTACTACGGCAGCATCGGCAAGCTGCTGCCCTGCTTCGTGGCGCTGGGCAAGGAATCCCACGTGGGCTCCGCCTTCAATGCCTTCGACCCCAACCTGCTGATCGCCGAGGTCACACGCCGCATGTCCCTGAACACCGACCTGTGCGACATCGCCCAGGGCGAGGTGACCATCCCGCCCATCTCTCTGAAGCAGGCGGACACCAAGGATGGCTACACCGTCCAGACGGCGCTGACCGCCTTCTCCTACTACAACTTCTTCACCCACGGCATGAGCCCCGACGTGGTGCTGGAAAAGAGCCGTCAGGTGGGTGTGGACGCCTTCGACAGCGTGGTGGCCTACCTCAACGAACAGTACGAGAAGTACTGCTCCCTCAGCGGCGTGCCCTACACGAAGCTGCCGTGGAAGACCCGCGTGTATACGTGGAAGGAGTTCTATAACGAGGCTGCGGAGCGTCACGGCCAGCCCTTCAAGGATGCCATCGCCGCCTTTGCCGAGAACCTCCAGCGCGAGCAGCCCGCCATGGACCTGCGCTACTTCAGTCTGGCCGTGGTGGAGGAGGTCTGGAAGTGGTACGAGGACAAATCCCCCGCGCTGGTCCTGTTCTTCGGCTCCGTGTTCAGCGCCCGCATCGAGATGACCGGCAAGACCGAGAAGGAGCGCGCACTGCTGGACGCCGTGGAGGGTGCGGTGGAGAAGCTCCGCCCCGAGGCCCAGCGCCAGATCAAGACCCGCATGTTCTACCCCTACATCTCCGACTCCAGCTTCATGGCCCTGTGCGACACACGGGAGTCCTTCGACGCCGTGGCGGAGAACATGCCCTCCTGGAAGGTGAAGTACTTCCACGATGTGGACAAGATCCTGGAGATCAACGTACCCGTGGTGAATATCGGCGCCTTCGGCCGCGACGGGCACATGCTCACCGAGCGCGTGGATATGCTCCAGACCTTCCGCAACGTGCCCAACATCTCCTACGAGGCCATCGTGTCCATGCTCAGCTGAGCGCCCCCAATTGCCCGTGTGCAGCGGGCTTTGCCCGATGAAATAGCACAAAGAGAGAACCACAAAATTGAGGAACGGAGGAAAAAACGTGAGCAGTAAAGCAAAAGGCGTCGTTGCCCTGATCCTTGTTGTTGCCGTTCTGGCCAACGTCGGCATCTTCGCCAAAATGTCTTACAACAAGACCCACACTGCGCAGGAAACCATCGTGTTCCGCGTAGGCGACACCGTCGCATCTGACCACCCCATTTCCCAGGCACTCTACATGTTTGAAGAGGAGCTGGAGCGTATCTCCAACGGCCGATTCGATGTCCGCGTGTATATCAACTCCGCGTTGGGCGGCGACCGGCAGCAGACCGAGAGCGTCATCCTCGGCTACATGCAGGGCAACACCCCTCCCACGTCCGTGCTGGCGGGCTTCGATACCCGCTTCATGGTGGTGGACCTGCCCTTCGTATTCAAGAGCGGCGAAGCGGCCATGAAGACCCTCAACGGCGACCTTGGCAAGGAGCTTGACCCCATTCTGGAGGGTCTGGGCCTCCACGCCATGGGCTGGACCGAGTCCGGCTACCGCCACATTACCACCAACAACATCGAGGCCACCAGCCCCGAAGCCCTGAAGGGCCTGTCCATCCGCACGCAGGAGAACCCCATTCACATGGCCTCCTTCCAGGCCTGGGGCGCCAGCCCCACGCCCATGGCGTTCTCTGAGCTGTTCACCGCCCTGCAGCAGGGCGCTGTGGACGCCGAGGAGAACCCCCTGGCCGTCATCACCGCCAACCGCCTGTACGAGGTGCAGAACACCGTGACCCTCACCGGCCACTTCTACACCGCCGGTATCTTCAACATCAACAAGGACTTCTACGAGTCCTTGGAGGGTCAGGACAAGGAATGGTTCGATGAGGCATCTGAGCACTTCGTCCAGAACCTGACCCAGCTGATCCGCGATGCGCAGGAGGGTTACATCCAGCTGCTGAAGGACAACGGCATCAACGTGGTGGAGGTCACCTCCGAGCAGAAGGACGCCTTCATCGAGTCCGCTGCCTCCGTGTACGACCTGTTCATTGAGAAGTACGGCGGCACACAGGAACTGATCGACCTTGCCATGAAGTACAACGATGACTTTTAAGGAGAGGTGAGAGAAATGAGAGCTTGGAAATTTATTGAAAAGAACTTCGAAAAGTGGTTCCTCATCATCTCCCTGGTGGCCATGGTGCTGATCATCTTCATGCAGGTGGTGCTCCGCTGGTTCCACGCCGCCACTGTCTGGGCTGAGGAGCTGGCCCGTTACATCATGCTCTATCAGGTCTGGATCGGCGCGTCCTACGCCGTCCGCGAGGACGCCCACATCCGTATCACCGCGCTGATCGGCAAGCTCACCGGCAATAAGCGCCGTGTGTCCGAGACCGTGGTGCTGACCCTGTGGCTCATCTTCGCCCTGTGGCTCACCGTGGAGGGTGTCCTTCTGGTGAAGGAGATCGCCATCATGGGTCAGGTGTCCTCCGCCATGCGTATCCCCATGACCATTCCCTACGCCTCTGTGCCTCTGGGCGGCGCGCTGATGAGCATCCGTCTGGTGCAGAAGCTGATCCAGGGCATGAAAGACGGCCCCCAAGAGGAGATCAAGGAGGAGGTAGCCTGATATGTTAGCTATTTTGATCATCTGCCTGGTCATCTTCGGAGCGATCAGCCTTCCCATCGGCATCGCCATGGGCCTTGCCACCATGCTGTGTCTGGTGTTTGCCACCAATATCGACCCCATTATGGTGGCGCAGAACGCCTTCGCCGGCATCGACAGCTTCTCTCTGATGGCCATCCCCTTCTTCATGCTGGCCGGCAACTTCATGCGCTACGGCGGTATCTCCAAGCGCCTGCTGGATCTGGCTGACAACATCGTCGGCTTCTTCACCGGCGGTCTGGGCGCCATCACCACCTTTACCGCCATGTTCTACGCCGCCATCTCCGGCTCCGGCCCCGCCACCGTGTCCGCCATCGGTTCCTTCATGATCCCCGAGATGGAGGAGAAGGGCTACGACAAGGGCTACGCCACGGCGCTGTCTGCGGCAGCCGGTACCATCGGCGTCATCATTCCCCCGTCCATCCCCTTCGTCATCTACGGCGTGGCCACCGGCACCTCCATCGGCGATATGTTCAAGGCCGGTGTCATCCCCGGCCTGCTGATGGGTCTGGCACTGATGCTCTACAACTGGGCGACCAGTAAGAAGTACGGCTGGAAGGGCAACGGCCGCCGGTTCAACTTCAAGGCGCTGGGCAAGTCCTTCATCGACTCCTTCTGGGCGATCCTCAGCCCCGTCATCATCCTGGGCGGTATCTACGGCGGATTCTTCACCCCCACCGAGGCTGCTGCCGTCTCCTGCGTCTACACCTTCATCATCGGTACCTTCGTCTACAAGGAGATCCACTGGAAGGAATTCGTGGACTGCATGAAGGACACCGTCGTCATCGCCGGTGCCACCTCCTTCATCGTGGGTATGTCCACCAGCTTCGCCTACGTCATGACGCTGGAGCAGGTCCCCGAGACCCTGTCCGCCTTCATTCTGGGCATCAGCGACAACAAGATCATCATCCTGCTGCTGATGAACGTGTTCCTGCTGGTGGTGGGTATGTTCATGGACAACATCTCCAGCTGCACCATCCTGGCTCCCATCCTGCTGCCTGTGGCGGTGGCGCTGGGTGTCAACCCCGTCCACTTCGGTATCGTCATGACCATGAACCTGGCCATTGGCTTCATCACCCCGCCCTACGGCGTCAACCTGTTCGTGGGCTCCTCCGTGGCCCACATCCCGTTCGAGCGGATCGTCAAGTGGATCTGGCCGTTCATTGGCGTCATCATCGCGGTGCTGATGCTGACCACCTATATCCCGCAGCTGTCCCTGCTGCTGGTGTAAGCGCACTTACCCCATATCCTCACGGGCTGCGGCCCGCCGAAGATAATATGTTCCGTATCGGGAAGCAGGCTGCGGCGATGACCGCAGCCTGCTTCGCGTTCCGCGCCCTGTGCGCCGCGGCCTTCACCGCGCCGCAGGGACCATCATCTGCATAAAAAAAGAACACCGTGCCGCAGACACGGTGTTCTTCTTTTGTGGTATCACCCACATGGAAAAGAAAAGTAGGGAAAAATGCAGTTTATTTGGTCTGCAGCCGGTTCTCTTTGTCCCAGCTGGAGATATCCAGATTGCGGTACTGCCGGCGCAGACGGGGCAGCTCCGCCTCGGCGTCGTTGCCCATCGCCACGATGCGGTTCACCGCGGCAATATCGGCGGCGGGCATGCTCACATCGCTGTCCGTCCCGCAGGTGGCGCAGTGATAAGTCTTGCCGTCGAAGGAAACATCGCTGCTGCCGCAGACAGCGCAGCGGATCATTTTCGTTACCAGAGCCATAGTTCATTACCTCCATATTTTTCACAGATCTTGTTGATGATATGATAGTATCACAGAATTCGCTATTTGTAAAACGCATTATTGTACTTGCAACTATGAGTAAAAGTATGATAGAATGGCGGCAGAAAGGGAGGTGCGACATGAGCATATCCAAGTACCAGATGTTTCTCAAGACCGCGGCTTGCGGCAACTTTTCCAAGGCGGCGGAGGCCATGAACTTCACCCAATCCGGCGTCAGTCACGCGGTGCAGTCGCTGGAGGAGGAGCTTGGAGTCACACTGCTGAGCCGCAACCGCGGCGGCGTAGTGCTGACGGCGGACGGGCGGGCCCTGCTGCCTCAGATCGAGGAGCTCTGCGCGGCCCACCGCGCCCTGATGCAGTCCGCCGCCAGCCTGCGGGGCGTGGACACCGGCCTTGTGAAGGTGGCCACGTTCTCCAGTGTCTCCGCCCAGTGGCTGCCCTCCATCCTCAAGAGCTTCGGCGAGATCTACCCCAACATCGAGTTTGACGTGATCACCAGCGACTTCTACGAGCAGGTGGAGGAGTGGATCCTGAAGGGCACCGTGGACTGCGGCTTCCTGCGCCTGCCCTCCGTGAAGCGCCTCCATACCTACGCCCTGCACCAGGACGTGCTCCAGATCATCCTGCCCTGCGACCATCCTCTGGCCGGCAGAGACCCTTTCCCCACGGAGGCGCTGGCCACGGAGCCCTTCATCCAGCTGGAGGAGGGCGAGGACTACGAGATACGCGCCGCCTTCGATGAGATGGGCGTGCGCCCCCACGTCAAGTACACAGCACGTGAGGACCGGACCATTCTGGCCATGGTGTCCAAGGGGTTGGGCATCAGCCTGCTGCCGGAGCTGATGGTCCGCCACAGCCCCTATCCGGTGACGGCCTGCCGCCCGCCCATGACGTTTTACCGCAACATCGGCATCGCGGTGAAGGATGAGAAAGCCCTTTCCGCCTCCACGCAGCGCTTCGTGTCGTATGTCCGCGGCTGGGTGGAGCAGAACGGCGCGAAATAAGGAAAACAATAAGGATGCGGCGGCCATTCGGCCGCCGCGTCCTTATTGTTTCGTCTCTTATGAGCCCACCACGACCTCGTCGGAGGCGTTGAGCTTCTCCACCTGGAACGATGTGGACGACAGCTCCGCGCCCTGCGCATCCGTCACCGTCACGGTGACGGAGAACAGGCGGGTGGCCCTGTCGTAGTCCACCGTCACCGCGGCCCGCAGGCCGTGGGGATACGCTTTCTTGGGCAGCAGCTTGGTGCCGCCCAGCAGGATCTGGCCGTTCTCATCGGTCTGGAAGCCGTCCTTGGCGTCCTCGCCGCCGTGCTCCTGGCTGAAAAAGCCGGCGAGACGACCGGTCTGGTCGTAGAACAGGGTGCCGGAGTAGCGCAGCTCGTCACTGACCGTGGTCTGCAGCGTGGCGCACAGCACCTGAGCCTCCGAGCTGGCCAGCGAGCGGTCATAGCTGCGGACCGCCAGCGATACGCCCACCACCATGCAGGCGGCGACCAGCAGCAGGACTGCCAGCGCGCACAGCAGCTCCACCATGGTCAGGCCGGCTTTCTTCTTCTGTTTCACGGGCAGGTACCTCCTGTTCCGGCGATGCGCGGCGGCAGGTCAATTGCCGTCGTAGGTGTAGTAGCAGTAGCCGTTCTCTGTGGTGTATTTCTCCACGGGGACGGTGAAGGAGCTGGTGCCGCGTCCGGAGGACACGGTGAGGCTGGCCGGCTCCGAGATGCCGTCGTAGCGCACCGCCACGTCCGCGTCCCGCATCTTGGCGTTGACGCGGGTGGCCGCCACGATAGATGTGGCCAGAAAGGCCATCACCAGTACCACGATCAGCAGGGATACCAGCGTCTCCACCAGTGTTTCACCCCTGCGGGAGCGCAGCTTTCTCATGAGCCCGCCTCCTTTCGATGGATGGTGCCGCCATCGGTCCATGAAATGGTCTCGACGGTGGTGGTCATCTTGTAAAAGCGCTGGTCGTTGACAGAGGTGCTGGTGGTGACAGCGCTGGGCATCACCAGCGTCATGCGGTAGGGCGCGTCGGGATCCGTGCTCTCCAGCGCCGCCGTCAGCACGTAGCTGGTCTCACCGCTGTCCAGCGTGTCGTAGGTCATGGAGAACGTAGCGGTGACATCGCTGACACGATCGTCCTCCAGGTGGAAGGTGTAGACACGGTTCAGCACCGGCTGCCCATCGCGGAGCCGCCCGATGGCGTAGTTGGCGAAGTCGCTGAACGCCAGCTCGGCGGGAATGGTCTGGGTGGTGGTACTGGAGGTATTTTGATTAGAGTTGTAGTAGAACTCATAGCTGACAGTGGTACTGACGTACTTCATGTCCGACGCCAGAAAGCTGTTTCGGATCAGCTCCGCCGCAGATGTTACGGTCAGGGCCGCCTGCTCCTGCTTCTGGTCGGTGCGCAGGGCGGACACGGCGCTGGAAGCGCCTGCCACCACCACGGCGCTGACCATCAGGGCCACCAGCATCAGCAGCAGGGCCATCAGCATGGACACGCCCCGCTGGTCATGTAATTTTCGGCGCAGCGCGTCCATGCGGTGTCACCTGCCTTTCATTTCTTATGGCGCGGGGTCCGCCCCGCAAGGGTAGTTGGTCAGCGTCAGCCGGTACGTCACGCCATTCCGACGCAGGGTCACAGTGCCGCTGATGTACAGGCGCTGCGGCTGATCCGTCTCCACCGTCAGCAGACGGTATCGATAGTCGTCCGCCTCGATTACGTCGCCCGCATAAATGGCCCATCGGGTGCCGTCCAGGGCGTTGCCGCCGCTGTCCACAGCGGTAAGGCCGCTGAGATCCACGGTGAAGTCACTCAGATCGGTGTAGGCATTTCCGGCGAACAGATACAGGCTGCCGGTCTGGCGTTCAAAGTCCGGCGCGGTGACATCGCCGCCCTCGGTGCTGCCGGTGCCCTCGCAGGGCAGGTACACGCCGTTGACGGTGGTGCGGAGCACCGTGTCCTCCTCCACATCGTATACCAGACCCACCGCGTCGCGGAGGGAACGGGCACTGATGATGGTGGAGGACTGGATACGCTTGGGCACGCCGTTTTCCAGATAGGTGTAGGTACACGTCACGGTGATGGCGGAGTCGCCTGCGGCGAAGCCCGTGACCGGCAGGGTGAAATCACCGGCCTGACCGGCGACGGCACGGATGTCCGCAGCGTCGCATTCTACCACGGCGGTGCCGTCGGCCAGCGTCTCCGCCGCCACGGACCACCCGATGGTCTCGCCCTTGGCGGCGTCGGCGGTGACGGGATCGCCGTGGCTGTCCCGCAGGGACAGCGTCACGGTCTCGGAGGGTGCGCCGTAGCGCACGGTGACACCGGCGGGCTTGTCGTGGGTCAGGGACAGCACCGCGCCCACGCGGATGGTGAGGTCGGCGGTGTAGCTGCCCAGGGAGGCCCTTGCCACCACCACACCCTCTCCACCGGCGGCGGAGGCGGTGAACGTCACCTGCCAGCAGCCGCTGGCGGCGTCATAGGCCGCTGCGGCGGTGCTGCCGATGAGGGTGTCATCCGCCGGCGTGCCATCCTCGTTCAGCAGGGTAATGGCAGGTGTCTGACCGGTGTTGACGGCGTTGTTTTCGGGGTATAGCCCCACCGTCAGGGTGGGCAGACGTCCGTCGCCGCGGTCTGCGAACAGATCCAGGTCGGCGCTGGTGCTTTCCCAGTACAGGCCATGCATAGGCCAGGGGCCGTAGTGGACGTTGACCGTGCGGCCAAAGGCATCCAGCTGGGTCAGAATGGTGGGGAAGGGATAGTTCAGGCCGTCCAGCCGTCCGGCGTCAGCGCCGGGGAAGCTGTACTTGCCGTCGATGCGGACGCCATTCTCCTCCACGGTGACGAAATCAAAGGTCAGGGGAGAAGCGGAGACGCCATTGTTCAGCCATGCAGCCAGCTTATCAGGATCTGCCATATCCTGATAGGAGATGTAGGGGGAGCGGTCGTTGGTCAGCACTACGCGGCGGACATTGGAGGTATCCTTCATATTGATGTTCTTGCCCGCCTTCCAGTCCGCGTCAGACAGATTCCGGAAGCTGGTGTAGTCATTGGTATTCACCACGGCGCTGGTCAGACAATAGCAGTTGCGGATGATGGCGTGGGGGTTGGGGATGGTGTACTGGATGCCATTGCTGTTGTACCGGATGGAGAACGAGTGCAGCATTTCGCCGTTGGAGGCGATGGCAAAGGAGGCGACCACGTGGGTCTTGGCGTTGGTAGTCGTGGGAAGCTTCACATAGGAGTAGCAGTTCTGCACGGTCAGCGGGTTGCTGGTAGTACCCATGCTGCTCTCCAGATTGCCCTGATCGCGGAGGATGACGCCGCCCACGAGACCGGCCACCCAGATATTGGTGGATCTGCCGGTACCGTTGTAGTTATTGCGCATCTCCTCTGCCTGGATGGAGCCGCCGGCATAGCACTTATCCAGCGTTGCGCGGCATACACCGGCGATACCGCCCACACGAAGGTTCCGATAGCCGATATCGTAGCTGATGTTGATGATAATGTCCGTCACGGCGGAGCAGCCGGTGATGTTCATGTTGGTGGCGCCCACCAGACCGCCTACGCAGCCGCCGCCCCAACCGGGGTTATTGGCCCGCAGATCGCGGATGATGTAGCCGGACACGGAGCAGTTGGTGAACGATGCGCCATTCTTACCGGCGCCGGCGAAGCCCACCAGACCGCCCATGGCGTACCAATGAGTACCTGCGGCGTCGTTGATCACCTCGTTGCCCTGATCGGAGTACATGATGATATCCTTCAGGTCAGCACCCACGGTGAAGCCAAACAGACCTATGCACTGGGCGGTACTCCGGATCTGGATGTTCCGAATGGTATAGGCGTCACCGTCGTAGTTGGAGGCGAAATAGGCCGCATAGGGCTGAGAATTGGCGCCATTGTCCACGTGAGCCGTGTCCACCATGCTGCCGATAGGGGTGAAGGGATGGTCGTCGGTGCCGCCGAGTCCCTCGGCAACGGCGTCCACGTCATGGCTCTGGACCCAGTAGCGGCGGGTCTCATTGGTGAAGTTGTCCTGTCCCGACGACACGGAGTTGCGATAGCTGCCCAGATAGGGGTACTTGGTGATGTTGTTGTCGGTGGAGCCGGAGACGTAGTGATCCGTGGAGAGGGTGCCGTAGTTCCAGTTGATATTCTGCAGCTGGGACACGGACCGGATCTCGTAGGCGCTGTCTGCCTCGGCCCCGGGCAGCGCCGCGCTTACGGGCAGGGAGCCTATGCCGTCGATGCTGACGCCGGTGAGAGTGATGGCATCGGCGAAGAACGGGCACACCGAGTAGGTGTAGCTGCCGCCGCCGTAAGACAGGGTCCACTGGCTGTTGACGTCGGCGCCGGTGAGGTACATGGTATCCTCGCGGGTCCAGCTGACAGAGCCATCACCGGCCGTCCGGCTGACGGGGCCGGTCTCGAAGGCCACAAAGGAGTAACCCTTCATCTGGGCGGCCAGCGCCTGCTCCACCTCGCTGCGGCGTGTGCCGGTACGGCAGTTGGTGAATCGATAGCTGATGTCGGCGGCGGAGGTGACGGTATCCGTGGCGCAGAAGTAGCCGTAGCCGTAGCGCGTCACCACACCGCCATCGTTGTGCTGGGTACACAGGGAGCTGCCGGAGATGGGGGTGCCGTCGTCGGTACCCACATAGCTCAGGTGATAACCGGCGCTGCCGCCGGACTCATACTCCCAGTAGAACACGCCCAGCGTGCCGATGTGCTCCAGCGTGGGCCACTGGCCGTAGTGAACGACGCGATTGGCATCATTGCGGACCACGGCAGGGTAGGGATAGCTGTCCGTGCCGTCATAGCGGGTGACGGCGGCGCGGGAGAAGCCGGACAGCCGCAGCTTTTCCAGATCCGCGCCGGTGATGGGCCGTCCCGCGGCGCTGCTGCTGAAGCTGTTGGCGGCGGTGTTGTAGGCGTACAGGTGCCCGCCGTAGGAGTAGGTGCCGCCGTTGAGGTAGCAGCACTCCAGCGCGCCGCCGCCGATACGGGTCAGGCCGTAGACCTCCGCCTCACCGGCGGCGGTCAGAGCCGTGGCGCTGTAACAGTAGCGCAGACTGCCGCCGTTGTTGCTTCCGGCGAAGCCGCTCAGCCACACGGTGCTGTTGCGGACGTCCTTGGCGAACAGGGAGCCCAGCGCGTAGGAGGACTGGATGGCGCCGTTGTTGACACCGGCCAGCCCGCCGGCATAGACCGAGGCGTTGTAGGCCGAGACAATGACGGAGGGGCAGTTGGCCTCGCTGGAGAAGATGCCCAGCGAGCCGTTGCGGGACGAGCCGCTGGCGAAGTTGCCGCCCACCAGCCCGCCGATATAGAGCGTGCTGTAATTGTAGGCTACCAGGCCGTAGTCGCGGCTGCCGGAGGAGCCCACGAAGCCGTAGCCGGAGGCGGCGCAGTTGGCGATAATGCCGTAGTTCCGCCCGGCCAGCACGCCTGCATAGGTGCGGACGGTGCTGCCGTTCAGCTGGCCGTACACCCGCACAGCCTCACTGCCGCTGGCTATCAGCACGGTATTGCGTACCTGGCCGCTGCGGGCTACGGTGGCGAACATACCGATGCTGCCGCGGCTGTCGGACACGAAGGACACGCCGGTGATGGTGTGGCCGTCGCCGTCGTACTGGGCCGCGAAGCCGTTGGCACTGTCGATGGGCGCCTGCTGCCGGACACTGGTGTAGGCCGTGTAGCCGGACCAGTCATAGGTGGCATAGTCGATGTCCCGCTCCTGCAGATAGGTGCTGGAGCCGGTACCGGCGGCGTAGTTGGTGTAGTACAGGCTCAGAGCGTAGAGATGGCGTGCGGTGCGGAGATAGATGGTATCGGGCGTACCGGTGCCGGTGGTGACGCTCTTGGCGAAGTAGGGGTTGAAGTAGTAGGTGCGGCTGCCCACTGTCACCTCCTGCCGGAAGGCGGCATGGGTGCCGGAGGGGGCCGTCACGGCGGCGGGGAACGTCGCGGGGAACAGATAATAGGCCTCACCGTTGTAGTAGGCGGTGTGCCGCGTGCTGGCGGAGGTCAGGGTGATGCTGGACGTACCGCAGGAGACGGTAAGGCTCCAGCCTGCGGCAGGCTGCTGGGACAGGGCCACGGCGTAGCCGTCGCCCACGATGGTCTTTGTCTCGGACAGACTGTCCACATTGCCGCCGAAGAAGCCGTAGGTGCCGTCGCTGTATACCTCGTAGTACACCAGCGCGTCGGACTCAAACTGGGCCTGCCAGTCACCGTAGTGCTCCAGCGCTGTCAGCCGGGGGTAGGAGTAGGTGCTCAGGCCCTGATTCAGCAGGTTGTAGGGATGGCTGTCGCTGCCGGAGGGCGCGGTAAACACGCCGTACAGCCGGTTGATGTCGGCGCGGAATGCATCGCTGCACAGCTGGTCGTAGGTGCGGCCGTCGGTGCCCTCCAGCGCCGTGTAGTTGTCGGACAGGTCGCCCCGCAGATAGAATACGTGGTCGATGGCCGTGGCGGCGCTTCCGGCCAGCCCCACGGCGGTGGTATAGATGTCCTGTGCGTCGCCGTAGAAGGCGCAGGCGCTGTACGTGGCCTCGGCGCGGTCCAGCGTGCCGTTGACCAGACCGGCAGCGCGGGTCCCGGCAGTCTGATAGCCCACGGCGTAGCAGTTGGTCAGGGTGGTATAAGCCCCCTGAGCCGCGCCGCCCACCAATCCGCCGGTGGCGGGCGCGGTGAGGTAGCAGTCGGCGTAGGAGCCGGTGACGGAGACATGAGCGCCTGCATAGCCCACCAGTCCGCCGGCATTGGCGCTGCCGCTGACGGTGGTGGCGGCGAAGCTGCCGCGGATGGTGAGCTCCTGACCGGACACACCCACCAGACCGCCTGCCTGCCCGCCGGCGATGCGGGCGGGCACACCGGCGGCATCCTCGGCGGTCATACCGGCGAGGTCGCCCCGCCGTGCGTTGAGGTACACGGCGCAGTCGCTGATGGTGACGGCCCCGCTGGTGCGGCCAATGAGCGCGCCTGCAGCACCGGTGGCGGCAGTGGCCTTGACGCCGGTGAGGGTCACATGGTCGATGCTTCCGGCGAAGCTGGAGAACAGTCCCACGTCCGCTGTCCTGGCAGAGGACACGGTGAGCCCGTAGATGGAGGACTGCACGGCAGTGCTGCCCTCTAACTGGGAAAGACCGGTATAGCTGGTGAGATTTTGGTTGGTGATCGGCGTGAAGGACGGCCCATAGCAGGAGTACCAGTCCTTCTCATCGGTGGTATCGTCCGTAAAGGAGATGTCGCTGATCTGCACGGCGGAGGTGATGGTGGATGCCGCATGGGAGGCGGCGTCCAGATTCTGCAGGTGGCGGCCGCAGGAGATGAGGGCGGTGGCGCTGTCGGTGCCATAGTCCGTGCGGTCGTCGAACAGGCCGTTGGTCACGGCGGAGACGGACACCTGATCCACCAGCGGATCGTCGCTGCTGGCGGTGAGCGTCACGGTGATGGGTACGCCGCACAGCAGCTTGCCGCCGGCCTGGGCATAGAACCGCGTGCTGTCGCGGGTCAGATCATCCAGCACCCAGGTATAGCGGTACAGGCGGCTGCCCTGCTGGTACAGCTGGCTCTGGGCCAGCTTTTTCGTGTAGGTGCTGATGCCGTCGGACAGCTGGATGGTCAGGGTGATAGGCTGCTCCGTGGGCCGGTTGCAGTAGAACGTGGCGGTGAGCTTCTCCGCATTCTCGATGGTCAGGGAGGGCTGGAGCGTGCCGGTCTGCTGGGTCTGGGCGATATCGCCGCCGTAGTAGCCCACCTTCGCGCCCATGCGGCGGCGGTACTGATAGCTGCGGTAGTCGTCCAGCGTATTGGGGTCCGGCAGGGGAGAGGCGCTGTAAAACACGGCGTAGACGCTGCCGCTGTCCGGTGCGTACTCGATGTACCAGCAGCCGTCCCACAGCTCCGCGTCCACGGCGGACATGGGCAGGATGGCGGCTGCCGCCGTAGTCTCCTTTTCGGCGGCGGTGTTGGCCAGCACGTAGCAGAACGAGGTTTTCTGGGATTCCTCGTCCGCGTCAGAGGGCGGGAAGGGCATGGTCACCACACCGTCGATGCCGGGCTGGTACCAGTCCTCCCAGCCGGCGGCATGGAGCTCCGCCATCTGCTTCTGAGCAGCGGTGTACAGGAGCTCCGCTTTACTGTCCAGCTCCCGCTGGCGCAGGTCAAGGCGCAGGCGGCCAAGAGAAAAAACGGCAATAAGGCCCACAATGGCCAGAATGCCGACCACAGCCAGCAGCTCGACCATTGTGAAGCCGGCGCTTGCCGTTTTGCTCCGCATTGTTTTGTTGTGATGACAGGTAAGACGGGTCATGCTCTGCTCCTGTAAAACAAGTCCTGATAAAACAAGCCGGTGAAAAGCCGCGCGGCAGCGCAGGGTGTCAGGATGCGCTGCCGGTGCTTTGCAGTTCGAAATAAGTGATGGTGAGGTTCACCCTGGTGCCGTGCTCGGCGTCCAGGTCCAGGGTCACGTCGGAGATGAGGTTGACATAATCGCTGCCGTGGAGCGCATCCATCACGGCCCTTGCGGCGGTGTAGGAGCCGCAGGTATATTCCAGCGAGATAGGACGGCAGATGATGCTGCCGCCGTCCTCCAGCAGGTAGGTGCTCCCGAAGCTCAGGGTGTAGTCCACCGTGCCGGACAGGATGGTGTTCAGCTCCACCAGCAGCCGCTCGGAGTTGTCATAATCCGGCAGCGGCTTGGCGTCGGGATCGGCCAGCAGCGTCTCCAGCTCCTGCTGCATCTGGCGCATACGGGACAACCTGGCGCTGTTGGTCAGGATGGCATCCTGCTCCGAGACGGTCTGGGCGTTGAGGTCGGCGATGGAGTCGTTGATGGGGGTGAGGATCAGCTTCCAGTAGCCCACGGCGATGACCAGCACGGCCAAAATCACCAGCAGGACCTTTTCGCGGGTGGTAAAAACATGTCTCATGCGGCAGCCTCCTTATCCGCGGGCTGGAGCGTGATGGTCACGGAGAAATCCAGCAGATCGGTACGGGACAGCCGGGGCGTAGCGGCGATGGTCAGCGATGCGCTCTTGACGATGGGTTGCTGCTGCACACGCTGGAACATGGCGGAGATCTGCTCCAGATCCATGCCGGACATGGTGATGATGGCCACATCGTCCTCCACCAGCACGGTTTTCACCGTGCCGTAGGGCATCAGATACCCCTCCAGCAGGTCCAGCACCTCCAGCCGGTCCACGGGGATGTAGAACGGGGAGTCCTCTTCCTGCATCCACGTGCGGGAGTAGGTGCGGTACTGCAGCTCCACGTCGTCGTAGTCCGCCAGCGCCTGCTGCATCTGGACGTACTGGGAATGCACGGTGTTGTAGGCATTCTCTGCCGCCCGCTGGCGGTCCAGCTGGCGCAGTACGCCGAAATTGGCCACGCAGAAGCTCAGCACCACGATGAGTACCAGCCCCAGCGTCAGCGTCAGGGTGCTGCGGGAGTGGGATTCCCGCTGGGCCAGATTCACGGTGCGCTTGGTGGGATATTTGGACGCCTTGACGGGGAGGCTCTTTGCGCTGTTGTCTTTTTTCATAGCAGTGCGGCCTCCTTACGCTTGCAGGGCGCAGCCCAGAGCTCTGGTGTAGAGCCACGGGGCGTCCGAGCCGGTGTCCGGCATCAGGTCCGCTGCGGGCAGTACCTCCAGATCCGCCACCTCGCGGATGGCGTCGCCGATGTGGCCCACCGCCGCGCCGCCGCCGCACAGGTACACGCGGCGCAGCGCCTGCTGCCGGTTGTTGTAGTTATAGAAGTTGACGGCCTTGGTGATCTCCGCCGCCATCCGGTGGTACAGGTCCATGCTGGCAGGGTCCGTCATGGCCCCCTCGTAATTGGACAGCATGTGGGCCAGGGCGATGTGTTCATCCACGCCCTGCCGCTCGGAGATGGAGCGGATGAGGTCCAGCATGCCCAGATCGATGGTGCGGCGGGTGATGAACCGGTCGTCCCGCAGGATGAACATACGGATACCGGCGTGACCCACGTCCACCAGACAGTAGTCCCGGCTCTCCGGCTGTGTGCGGCGGATGCAGTCGGTGAGCAGCGCGGCGTAGGCCGCCTCCTCCGGCAGGGCCAGCTTCAGCTTGAAGCCCGCGCGGTTCATCATGCTGCGGTAGTCCTCGATGGTGGTTTTCAGGGTGGCGCAGGCGAACAGCTTCATCCGGGTGACGCTGTCGTCCTCGCCGCGAACCAGCTCCTGCACAGCGTAGTCAAAGTAGTAGCGGCTCTTCTCCTGGGTCAGGTAGTCCTTGAACTCGAAGGGCAGGTTATACGTCAGCTGGCCTTCGGTCATGGGGGGCAGCTCGGTGATGCGGGTGAATACCAGCGGGGCCGGCAGGATCACTGCGGCCTGCGCGCTGCGTGGCAGGTTATTTTCTTTGGCCAGCTGGCGCAGGAGATCGGCCATGGCGTCCATGGACACGATGGTGCCGCCCCGCACCAGCCCATCGGGCACCGGCGCGGAGACGGCGGCCTTGCAGACGCCTCCGGCGCACCAGACCAGCTTGATCTGGGCGGAACCGATATCAAAAGAGACGATATTTCCGGTCATAGGCAATACCTCACTTTCAGAACAGACTCAGATAGGCGGCGGTGATGGCGTCGCCCCACAGAAGCGTCAGAATGGCGGCGGCCGAGATGGAGGGCCCCCAGGGGATGAGCCGTGCGTCCCCCTCCGTGCCGCGGCGCTTCAGGGTGACCAGGGCAAAAACAATGCCCAGCACACAGGCCAGCAGCAGACACAGCAGGTTCTTCATCCAGCCCAGATACAGGCCGGTGAGGCACAGCAGCTTGATGTCGCCGCCTCCCATGGCGTCGGTTTTGCGCAGCTTTTCGTACAGCAGCACCACCGCCAGCAGCCCGCCGCCCACGGCGAGACTGCCCAGCAGGGCGTCCAGCGCCTGCCCCTTCGGGTCGGGCAGCAGGAAGAAAAACGGGATGCGCAGGATGGCCCCCGCCGCCACAAAGCGGTCGGGGATGATATACCCCTCCAGATCCGCGAACGCGCAGGCCAGCAGCACGCAGGCCAGCAGCAGCGCTTCAAGCATCTGGAGCGAAATATCATAGCGCAGGAGCAGGGCTGTGAACGTCACCGCCGCGGCAGCCTCGCCCCACACATGGCGGGCCGACAGCTTCGCGCCGCACCAGCGGCAGCGGCCCCTGTGAACAAGATAGCTGACCACAGGGATGAGATCCCCCGCCGTCAGCACATGCCCGCACACATCGCAGTGGGAGCGGCCGCGGAGCACGGACTCCCCGTGTACCACGCGCCATGCCATGCAGTTGAGGAAGCTGCCCATGCACGCGCCCAGCAGCGCCGCCACAAAGCAGCAGTAGACGGTGAAGGCAGGGGTCAGATACAGCATGGCAGTCTCCTTTTGGATACCCACACCACAGGAGCCGCAACCCCCCGGCTCCTGTGGCGCAGAGTAATGTATGTGTGCATGGGTTGTAAGTACTTCGGCCCGAAAATTACTCCGCGGTGGAGATGGCAAAGTGGTTGGCAGCGGCGTCGAAGGTGTAGACGACCTTGTGGCCCTTATCCCAAGCGGCGACGGACTGACCGGCGATCTCAACAGCGGCGCCGGGCTTGCCCTGGCAGGTGTAGTCGTTGGTGCCGGTGGCGGCCACGGAGCCGTCCTTCTGCAGGTACAGGGTGGCGCCGTCAGCAACGTCGGTATCACCGGCGATCAGCTCGGCCATGGCGGAGGCGTAACCGGCGCGGATGTTGGCCTCATCGGTGGCGACCTTGGCCTTGTTCAGGGAAGCGGTGAAGGTGGGGATGGCGATGGCGATCAGCACGGCGATGATGGCCACAACGATCAGCATCTCCATCAGGGTAAAGCCCTTTTCATTCTTCTTAAGCAGCTTGGAAATCATGTCTTTTTTCCTCTTTCTATATAATAATTTATTTATGTAGCCGCCTGTTTAGGGTTGAGGGAAGGCGGGATACAACGAACTTAGGCGATGCTGCCGTACATGGTGAACATAGGCAGGTAGACGGCCAGCAGCAGAATGACGGTGATGACCGCCAGCGCGATGGTGATGACCGGCTCCATCAACGACAGCAGCCGCTGGGTGGTGACGCTGACCTCGTTGTCGAAGTAGTCGCCGATGACGGTGAGAGTCTGCTCCAAGTTGCCGGAGCGTTCGCCCACGCCGGTCATTTCCGTCAGCAGACGGGGAAACGTGGGATCGGCGGCCATGCAGCCCGCCAGATCGCGGCCCTGCTCCACGCCCTGCCGCACACGGCGGACGGAGTCGGAAAACAGGTAGTTGTTGATGACGCCCGCCGTCACCTCCAGACTGCGGGTGACGGGCAGACCGGCGGCCAGCATGGTGGCCATGGTGGAGGCGAACTGGGCGGAGGCGTTTATCTGGTGCAGCCGCTTCAGCGGGGAGCGCTTCAGCTTGCCCGCCGCCAGGAACATTCGCCCTCGGTCGCTGCGGCGCAGCAGCAGCCTCACGATGCAGAACGCCAGAATCATGAGCACAAACACCCACCAGTAGTGCAGGAAGAAGTCGGAAACGGCGATAAGTCCCCTGGTGATGGGCGGCAGGTCGCTGCCCAGCTCGGCAAAGGCGGAGGTGAACATGGGCACAGCGAACAGCATGATGACCATGAACACAATGGCCGCCACGATCAGCACCAGCACGGGGTACGTCAGGGTGCTGACCAGCTTGGCGTGGGTCTTGGCGGATTTGTCGTAGTATTTGTGGAGCCGGTCGAAGCACAGCTCCAGCGTGCCGGACTGCTCACCGGCCCGAATGGTCTCGACAAACGTGACGGGGAAAGCGGTGCCGGCGTTGGTAAAGCTCTGGGCCAGACTGTATCCACCGCTGACATCCTCGGCCACGTGCTCCAGCACCCGCTGGATCTCGCGGCTGCGGGCCTGGGCCGCCACCATCTCCACGCACCGGTCGATGGGCAGTCCGGAGGTCAGGATGATGGCGAACTGGGAGCAGAGGATGGCCAGCTCCTTGGCCTTGATGCGGCGGGAGCCGAAGCTGACACCGCCCTCCTTCTGCTCCGGCACGGCCTCGATCTTCGTGACCACAGAGCACGTCTCCCGCAGCTGGGACACGGCCTCAAACTCATCGTAGGCCTTGATGACGCCGGATACCCTGGCGCCGTCGGGGGACACGCCTTTGTACTTATAGGTGGTCAAGGAAGTTCACCTCGCTTTGTGTGTCGGAAGGGGGGGTAGGGTCAGAAGCTGCGGGCGCTCTGGAAAGCCTCACGGTCCCGGGCGTAGGCCACGGCGGTGTCGAAGGCCACGGTGCCCTGCTGTACCAGCTGGCGCAGGGCCTGGTCCATAGTGATGCTGCCGTTCCGCCCGCTCAGGGTGATGAAGCTCTCAATCTGGGGGGTCTTTCCCTCGCGGATGAGGTTGCGGATGGCGTCCGTCACGACCATGATCTCGCAGGCGGCGACGCGCCCGCTGCTGGCCCGCCGGGGCAGCAGCTGCTGGGACAGGACGGCCCGCAGGGTAGTGGACAGCTGAAGACGTATCTGCTGCTGCTGGGCGGCGGGGAACACATTGACCATGCGGTCCACCGCGTCGGCAGCGGAGTTGGTGTGCAGGGTGGCGAACACCAGATGGCCTGTCTCCGCGGCGGTCAGCGCCGTCTCGATGGTGTTCAGGTCCCGCATCTCGCCGATGAGGATAACATCGGGGTCCTCGCGGAGGATGGCCCGCAGGCCGTCGGCATAGGAGCGGGTGTCCGCGCCGATCTCCCGCTGGTTCACGATGCAGCGATCCGGCACGTAGACGTACTCGATGGGGTCCTCCAGCGTGATGATGTGGGCGTTTCTGGTGTGGTTGATGCGGTCCAGCAGGGCCGCCAGCGTGGTGGACTTGCCGGAGCCCGTCTCGCCCGTGACCAGCACGATGCCGCTGCGGTAGGAGGCGAAATCCGCCACCACAGGCGGCAGGGACAGCTCGTCCAGCGAGGGGATATGGTCGGCCAGCAGACGGATGGCGGCGGAGACGCTGCCCTGCTGGCGGAACAGGTTGACGCGGGTGCGTCCCCCGTCGGGGAACGAGCGGGCCATGTCCAGCTCGCCGATGTCCGCCATGGCCTCGTATTCCGCACCGGCCAGCTCGCGGGCCAGCATCTCGCAGTCGGCGGCGGTGAGCACCTCGCCGGTGAGGTCGGTAACGTTTCCGTCTACACGGCACTTCGCCGGAAGGCCGCAGACGATATGAACATCGGAGGCCCGCATGGCGCGCGCCTTCTCAATGAGCTGATCCAGTGAAAGCATAGGCTCCTCTTCAGTCGATGGTGGAGTGGATGGCGCGGGCGGCCTCGGCAGCGGTGGTCTCGCCGGAGAGCACCAGCGCGCGGCAGTTGTCCCGCATGGACGTAAAATCGGTGTCAGCCGCGGCCTTCAGCAGCGCGTCGTAGTCGGCGCCCTGGCTGATGAGACGGCGCAGCCTGTCATTGACCGTCAGGATCTCGAACACCGCGCGGCGTCCGTGGAAGCCGGTGTGGCGGCACTCGGGACAGCCCTCGCCGCGGTAGAAGGTGATGTCCGCATCGGCAGGCAGCTTCAGCAGCGACAGCTCCTCATCGGAGGGACGGTGGGGCTTTTTGCAGTGGGGACAGATGCGCCGCACCAGCCGCTGGGAGATGACGCCGCGCAGGGCGTTGGCGATGAGGTACGGCTCCACGCCGATGTCCACCAGACGGGGAATGGCGGATACGGCGTCGTTGGTGTGCAGCGTGGACAGCACCAGATGTCCGGTGATGGCGGAGCGGATGGCGATAGAACCTGTCTCGCCGTCGCGGATCTCGCCCACAGAGATGATATCGGGGTCCTGGCGCAGGATGGCGCGTAGGCCCGCGGCAAAGGTCATACCGGTCTTTTCATTGATCTGGCACTGGCTGACACCGGGGATGTCGTATTCCACGGGGTCCTCCAGCGTCATGATGTTGGTCTCCTCGCTGCACAGCTCCTGCAGCATGGCACACATGGTGGTGGACTTACCGGAGCCGGTGGGGCCCACGATAAGGATCACGCCGGAGCTGTTCTGCAGCAGGGCCTCATACTTCCGCAGGTCGTCACCGGTGAGACCGATGGCTTCCTTACTGATGTCGCGGCGGGACTTGTCCAGCAGACGCAGCACCACCTTCTCACCGTAGATGGTGGGCATGGAGGAGATACGCAGGTCCAGCTCGTGCTGGTGGATATGCACCATAGCGCGGCCGTCCTGGGGGATCTTGCGCTCGGAGATGTTCATGCCGCCCATGATCTTCAGGCGGGAGATCACGGTATTCTGCAAATTGGCGGGGACGGTCAGCATCTTGTGCAGCAGTCCGTCGATGCGCATACGCACCACCATCTCTCCATCCTGAGGCTCCAGGTGGATGTCGCTGGCCCGCTCGTTAAATGCCCGCTCGATGAGGGAGTTGACGAAGCGGATCGTGGGCGCGGCGTCGGCGTCCTCGCGGCCGCCCGTCATCTGGGCGGGTACGATGTCGCGGCCGTTGTCGCCGGCCGCCCGCTTCATCTCCTCGATGACGCGCGCGGTGCCCTCGTTGCCGTACAGGGTGGCGATGGCCTGCTCCACGGCGCGGCGGGTGGCGATCATGGGTACGATCTGCCTGCGGGACGCGGACTTCAGCTCCTCCTGAGCCACGAAGTCCAGAGGATCACTCATCGCCACGTACAGCTCGTCCTTTACCAGCTTCACCGGCACCACGCAGTACTTTCTGGCGATGGCGCGGGGCACATACTTGGCCAGCTCCACCGGAATAGACACGCGGGTCAGGTCGATATAGTCCACGCCCAACTGCATCTGCAAAGCATCGATGAGCTGCCGCTGGGTGATAATGCCGCTGTCGATGAGCACGTCGCCCAGACGCTGGCCGCTCTGCTTCTGGGTCTGCAGGGCGGTCTGCAATTGTTCCTCGGTGATGGCGCCGGCGGCGATCAGCAGATCGCCCAAACGCATATAGGCCATGTGCGGTCTCCTTTCCAACGGAATAGCTGAAGTATGATAGCAGGGGAAACACCGTGTGTCTGTTGCAGAAATCACAATACGGCGAAAAAAACGATATTTTCAGGAAAAGCTCGGGTTTTGCAGGGAATTTGCACACAGTTCGCGGCCATGACCGCCCTGCGCGGACAAAAACGGACGCATTCTGCACGCCCGCAGGACAAATTGGAAACGACTTCCTGTGCAGCTGGTAATATCTGTATGCGCTGGAAAAGGGTGGCAGTGCGCGCCCTATACTTTTTCCATAGAAATCCCTGTTATACGCGGGAAGCTCCGCAATTTTTGGCATTTATGCCGAAAATTCTCGAAAATATTACAATAATAGCATGAAGTATGCGGAGTTTCAAGTACGGAACCGTAGTTTTCCTAACGAATTATTAACATAAAACGCAAGAAATGGACGAAACGCTGGCAGAGCAAAAGCGCCTTATCATCCGTCCCGCCGTCCTGCAAAATAAAGACGCCTGAAGGATGCGCACAGGGGGGAGGGAGACCCCGCAGGGCTCCTCTCTCCCAACCCATCCGGAGAAGGCACTTGCATTTTTCCCCGCGGATGGTGTATGCTACGGGCAAGGAACCGGCGGAGGGCGCGAAAGCGGCGTCCCTCCCTGCATATAATAAAGGAGAATCGTTATGTACCATGTGAAGGTTTTGAAGGCGGCGGACGCCGAGGCTGCGGGCCGTCTGGCGGCGGACCAGCTCCAGCAGGCGGTGTGCGCCAAGCCCGCCTGCGTGCTGGGTCTGGCCACCGGTGCTACCCCCATCCCCCTGTATCGGGAGCTGATCCGGCGGGAGCAGGCGGGGCTCATGGACTTTTCCCGTGTCCGCTCCGTGAATCTGGACGAGTACAAGGGCCTTGCCCCCGACCATCCCCAGAGCTACCGTCGCTTCATGCAGGAGAACCTGTTCGACCACATCTCCATCCGGCCGGAGAACACCTGGGTGCCGGACGGCATGACCACGGACGTGGACGCCATGTGCGACGGCTACGAGCGCACCATCGAGGAGCTGGGCGGCGTGGATCTCCAGCTGCTGGGTCTGGGCCATGACGGCCACATCGGCTTCAATGAGCCCTGCGACCATTTCCCCGTCCGCACCCACGAGGTGGCGCTGACGGAGTCCACGCGGCGGGCCAACGCCCGCTTCTTCGCCGGCGGGGATGAGGTGCCCACCGCCGCCTACACCATGGGCGTGGGCACGGTGATGGCGGCCCGCCGCGTGCTGATGATCGTCACCGGCGCCGACAAGGCGGACATCCTGCGCAGGGCGTTCTGCGGCCCCGTGACCCCCTGGGTGCCTGCGTCCATCCTGCAATTCCACCCCGACGTGACGCTGATCTGCGACGAGGCCGCCTGGAGCGGCATGAAGGCGTGATGGGCGCCGCCTACCTGGGCGTCCCCTGCGCGGTGAAGAACCGTCCCGCCCTGGACGCGGCGTACCTGCCCTTTGCTCCGTGGCGGGACGCTTATCTGAAGGAGGCCCATTGCCCCGTCCGCATCGCCGTGGAGCGGCAGGAGGGCCAGGTGGCCGTGTTCGATACCCGCCTGCGGGGCGTGACAGACCCCGCCGACCTGCGCTTTTTGGAGCGCACCGTGAAGCTGCTGCTGTGGAGCGTGGGCGGCTGGCGGGTCCGTATCTGCGGCTGTGACGGCCTGACCCGCCGCTTGGCGGATATATACGGGTCCCACGGCTCCCGGGCCTTTGACGCATCGCTGATGGAGACGGTATTCCGGCGTCCCTTCACGCTGGAATCCGTGGCGGAGCGGGACTTTCCCGCCGCCCGCAGCGGCGCGCGGAAGATCGGCGGCCACCTGGGCGGCTGCCGCATCGGCTTCGACGCCGGCGGCTCCGACCGGAAGGTCTCCGCCGTTATCAACGGCGAAATGGTCTATGCCGAGGAGGTGGTCTGGCACCCCAAGACGCAGCCGGACCCCCAGTACCACTACGACGGCATCCTGTCGGCGCTCCGTGCGGCGGCAGCCCATCTGCCGCGGGTGGATGCCATCGGCGTATCCTCCGCCGGTGTGATTTTGAATGATTCCCCCATGGTGTCGTCTCTGTTCGTGCAGGTGCCTCCGGAAAAGCACGAGTTGGTCCGCACCATCTATACCCGCGCCGCCGCGGCGCTGGGGAACGTGCCGGTGGCGGTGGCCAACGACGGCGATGTCACGGCACTGGCGGGAGCCATGAGCCTGCGGGACACCTGCGTCATGGGCCTCGCCATGGGCACCAGCCAGGCCGCAGGCTACGTGGACGGGGAGGGCCGCATCCTGGGCTGGTTCAACGAGCTGGCCTTTGCCCCCGTGGACCTCAGCCCGCAGGCGGCGAAGGACGATTGGTCTGGCGACACCGGCGTGGGCGGGCAGTATTTCTCGCAGGACGCCGTGATCCGACTGGCTCCTGCCGCCGGTATTCCGCTGCCGGAGATGCTGACCCCCGCCGAAAAGCTCAGCGCCGTGCAGGAGCTGGCCGCGGCGGGCGATCCCCGGGCGCTGGCCATTTTCCGTGACATCGGCGTGTATCTGGGCCACACCCTGCCGCTGTACGCGGGGGTGTATGAGTTGAAAAATCTGATGGTGCTGGGCCGCGTGGCCTCCGGCATCGGCGGCGAGCTCATCGTATCCGAGTGCCGCCGCGTGCTGGCGGAGGAGTATCCGGCGCTGCGCGTTTCCGTGACCCTGCCGGACGAGCAGTTCCGCCGCGTGGGCCAGTCTGTGGCGGCAGCCAGTCTGCCGGAGGTGTGATATGCGGTTTGAAAACGGTTTGATTTTTGTGGGCGGCCGTTTTGTCTCCGGCGGCTTCTCTGTGGAGGACGGCCGGTTCGCCCACGTGCTGGCGGACGCGGCGGACGGGGAGGGCGTGGACCTTCGCGGCGCGCGGGTCATCCCCGGACTGGTGGATGTACACACCCACGGCAACTCCGGCGCGGACTTCTCCGACGGGGACTACGACGGCCTTGTAAAAATGGCCGCCTATCTGGCAAAAAACGGCGTCACGTCCTTTGCTCCCGCGTCCATGACGCTGCCCTACGACGTGCTGGAAACGGCGTTCCGCACGGCGGTGCGGCTGCACCGCATCGCGCCGAAGGGCTGCGCCCGCCTGCTGGGCATCCAGATGGAGGGGCCTTTCTTCTCCGAAAAGAAAAAGGGCGCGCAGAACGCGGCGTATCTCCGTCTGCCGGACTACGACGCCTTCGCCCGCCTGTACAACGCGGCGGAGGGCCTGCTGCGCATCGCAGATGTGGCGCCGGAGCTTTCCGGCGCGGTGGAATTCACCCGCCGCGCATCGGAAAAGTGTACCGTCTCCGTGGCCCACACCGATGCCTCCTACGAGGAGGCCGCCGCCGTTTTTGACGCGGGAGCCACCCATCTGACCCATCTCTATAACGCCATGCCCGGCATCCACCACCGACGCCCGGGTCCCATCGGCGCGGCATCGGAGCGGGAGAGCGTCACGGCGGAGCTGATCTGCGACGGCCACCACGTCCATCCCAGCGCCGTGCGCATGGCGTTCAGGCTGTTCCCAAACCGCGTCTGCCTCATCTCCGACGCGCTGCGCTGCTGCGGCATGCCGGACGGACGGTACACGCTGGGCGGACAGGATGTGTTCCTTTCCGGCGGCGTGGCGAGGCTCTCCGACGGCACCATCGCCGGCAGCGCTGCCAATTTGTACGACTGCATGCGGAACGCCGCCGCCTTCGGCGTCCCTGTGGAGCAGGCAGTCCTGGCCGCCACCGCCATCCCCGCAAGGGAGATCGGCAGGGCGGGGGAGACCGGCAGCATCGCCGACGGGCTGCCTGCCGACTTTGTGGTGTGCGATGACACGCTGGCGCGGCAGGCCGTGTATCTGGGCGGCGAGCGCCTGTGAAAAACAACCCTGCGCGGCGCTTTAACGCGCGAAAGAAACTGAGGGGAAAGAATCGCATGATGAAGAAACAGAAAAAATCGCCCATTGCGGCGCTTTTGCTGGCGGTACTGTTGCTGCTGCCGGCGGGCTGCGGCGTCCAGGGCGGCGCAGCGGATACGCCGCCAGGCGGCGCCCAGCAGACGGAGGGGAAGGACCAGTACCAGACCGACCCCGTGCCCGATGGCAAGCCCGCGCCGGTGGAGCCGGACGACGCGGTGGTGGATACCGGCACCCAGCTGACGTGTACCATCTCCATCTCCTGCGCCACGATCCTGGATAACTGGGATAAGTGCGCCGACAGTAAGAAACCGCTGGTGCCTGATGACGGCGTGCTTTTGCCCGCCACGGAGGTCACCTTCTCCCAGGGCGAGAGCGTCTACGATGTTCTGCAGCGGGTGTGCCGCGAGAACAGGATCCACATGGAATCCAGCTTCACGCCGGTATACAACAGCGCGTATATCGAGGGCATCGGCAACCTCTATGAGTTCGATGCGGGCAGCGAGTCCGGCTGGATGTACGCCGTCAACGGCTGGTATCCCAACTACGGCTGCTCGCGGTACGTCTTACAGGACGGCGACACGGTGGAGTGGGTCTACACCTGTGATCTGGGGCAGGATGTGGGCGGCGGCTTCACCGGTTGAGTGCGGCGCAGGCTTCACGCGGATGGGGGACCTGCCGTTAACATGGGGCGGCAGGGGAACAGAAAAGGCAGGAGGAGGACACCCCCGATGGGTGTCCTCCTCCTGCACATATTTAGGAAGGTGGTAATCAGTAAATTCAGCGCTTGACGCGGGCGGAGCCGCCGTTCATCACGTCGTAGGCCTCCTCGGTGCCGATGATGACGTCGATGTAGGGCATCAGCTCCACCATGGCGGCCTGAGCAGCTTCCTTGCTCCACAGGGTGTGGCGGTAGTTCAGGTCGAAGGAAGTGGTGGCGCCGTTCTTCTTGGCGGCCTTCAGGGCGGCCAGAACCTCGGTGGCGGTATGCTCGCCCACGGCGGTCACGATGCCGGCACCGCCGATGGCGCGGTTGATCTCCAGCAGGTGGGTATTCAAGTACAACGCCCGCCAGATGAAGAAGATGCGTCAGGAACTCCAGATCATCTTCGTACTGAAGGAGGTCTCTCCCGGGCATCTGGTGGCCTGTCACCTGTGCGACAAGTGATCCCACGCATAAAAGCTGCTGTCTGCGACAAAAAAAGCATCCATCCGAAAGGATGGATGCTTTTTGCTGTATTCTGTGAGACGCGGCGTCAGATCTCCATGGTGATCTTGATCTTCTCGCCGCGGAACACCACCTTGCTGTACTCAAAGGTGCGGCCACTGGCATCCAGGATGCGATCCTGCAGCAGCAGCAGCGGCTGGCCGGGGAAGATGTTCAGCAGGGAGGCCTCCGTGGAGCTGGCTGCCACGGATTCCAGCGTCTCCACCGCCTTGGCACGGTTCAGGCCGTACACGCGGCTCAGCACGGTACACAGCTGCTCGCCGCTGAGGTCGTACTGGTCGATGCCGGGGCAGTAGGCGTGGGGGAGGTAGGAGATGTGGATGCTCAGGGGCTCGCCCTTCAGCATGCGCAGACGGCGCACCACATAGAAGTGGGGGTCGTCCAGACCGGGGAAGTGCTCCATGATCTTCTGGTCCACAGTTTCCAGACCCATGGAGATCAGGCGGGTGGAGACCTCGTAGCCCATCTGCTCCAGCTGCTCGCGGATGCCGGCGTAGGTCAGGGAGTGAGCCACGATCTTGGGCTCAGCCACATAGGTGCCCTTGCCGGGAATGCGGAACAGTAGTCCCTCCTGCACCAGCTTGGTGATGACGTTGCGCACGGTGGTGCGGCTGACGCCGTAGATATGGCTCAGCTCGTTTTCGGAGGGGATCAGCCTGCCGGGCGCCCACTCTCCGGATTCCAGCTTCTGGAGGATAGATTCCTCAATTTGAATGTGCAGAGGTTTGGCATTGGCTTTGTCAAGAGTGAGCATCGCAGCACGGTCCATAGTGTTGTGTCCTCCGAAAGAATGATCGAGGCTCAAATTTTGAGCAAAATGACAAAACGGGAGAAATGAAAATGACGCAGCGGCAGCCGCGGCTGCCCTGCATCCGGCACCTTTGACGATCTATATATATTATACATGATCATACAAGTAAACGCAAGCAATTTTTGCATAAATCATAGTTGTAGAGCTTTGTATATACAAGTATAGCTATTTGCGCCCGCGGCCCTGTGCACGGAAGAACTGGTGATCCTGAGCCTCCACGACCAGCCGGAGTGGGGCCGTATCTACACCCATCCCAACGAGGAGTTCGATCTGGAGGCTGTCACCGACGAGGTGGTGGGTGTGGTCCGCAAGGGCCTGGAGGAGCACCCCGACATCGGCGCCGTGGTACTGGAGTGTACGGATCTGCCGCCCTACTCCGCCCGCATCCGCGACGAGCTGGACGTCCCCGTGTTCGACATCAACACCATGATCAGCTGCGTGGCCATGGCTCTGAACGAGTACAAGATGTTCTGAAGTATATGATCTAACCCCCTTCCTTATATGGGGCAGGACCGACAATCGCTGCATGGGCAGTGGTTGTCGGTCCTGCCCTTTTTGAGGGTCAGATATAATTCCGCCGCATTTCCGCTTATTGAAAAACAAGCGCATTTTGGTATTTTTAAGACAATTCTTCCGCAGGGAACTGCCGGCCGGTGTGGTCGATGGTGTAGGGCTGGGGCAGGATCAGCCGGGAGATGGGCACCACAGTGTAGCCATCGTTGATGAGGCAGGTGAGGATGGCGGGCAGCGCCTCCGGCGTGTGCAGCGCGGCGTTGTGGAACAGCACGATGCTGCCGGGCTGGACCTTGGAGGTCACACGCTTGCAGATGGTGTCCGCATCGTAGTCCTTCCAATCCAGAGAGTCCCTATCGGCAAGGACTTGAAGCCGTTGTCGCGCAAAGGTTTGCAGGTTTGGCAGCTGTGCGCATCAGCCAAAAAATTGACCTGTAAATGGGGTGTTTGAGGGGTGTTTCAGGCACGGGAGAGGTCAAAATCGAGGGGGTTTGCGCGGGGGGGGGTGGGGTGGAGGTTAAAAGACGAGGGTGGATGCGGTATACTAAAAATAGGATATGGCGACGCCCTCTTGCTGGATATTGCACTTACATGGTCGACGATGCCTTTGTTGCCTTGAATTACCAATGCCGCGGCCTGCTTCAAATAAGTCAAGGCGATCTGACGCAGACGGCACGGAAACCCCGTGCCGTTTTCTCATATTACTGCCTATTTGGATGCTCTATCTGCATATATCTCAAAGAAGTATATGCAGATAATTGGGATATCAGCTTGTTTTTCTGCACATAATATGCTATAATTATATGCAGAAAGGCTGGTGCTGTATGAGAAGATTCGATTACTCCTTTTTGAATAACGGCTTGCTGCCGGCAAACCTTGTGAACCTCACTTCCAATATTGCGGCGCTCAAAACTATGGCTGGCGTGCGCAAGGAAGAATACACGCAGATCTTCACGGAGCTGGAAGCTGTCGCAAAGGTGCAGTCCATCAAAAGCTCCAACGCCATCGAGGGCATTGTGACCAGCGACGAGCGTATCGCTGCCATTGTCAATCAGAACAGCGCCCCGCTGAACCACAACGAGGCGGAGATTGCCGGGTACAGAGATGCGCTGAACGAGATCCACTTGGGATATGAGCATATCGACTTCCGGCAGAGCGACATTCTGCGGCTGCACGAAATGATGATGAGCTTTGCGGGTTATGAGTACGGCGGGCAGTACAAGACAGACGACAATGTAATTCTGGAGATCGATGCTGACGGAAACCGCCGTGTCCGTTTCCGTCCCACGCCCGCAAGCGAAACCCCGAAAGCAATGGAGCAGTTGGAGCTTGCCTATCTGGATGCCCGAAGCGATGCGAATATCAATCAGCTTCTTTTGATTCCCTGCGTGATTCTGGACTTTCTCTGCATCCACCCGTTCCGGGACGGCAACGGCAGAATGTCCCGTCTGCTCTCGCTGCTGCTGCTATACAAAAATGGCTTTGATGCCGGTAAATATGTGTCCTTTGAGGAGCAGATCAACAACTACAAGGCGTATTATTACGAAGCCCTACGGCAATCCTCGGAAGGATGGGAAACGAATGAAAACTCCTATTTCCCCTTTATCGAGAATTTCCTGTCCACACTCTATATGTGCTATAAGGAACTGGACAAGCGGTTTGCGGTGGTACACGGCAAGAAGATCACGAAGAAAGCCCGTGTGGAGGCGACCGTCCTGAACAGCCTGACGCCGCTATCCAAAGCCGAGATTTGCAAAATTCTCCCCGATGTCAGCCCCACGACCGTTGAAGCCGT
>NZ_DBLZXX010000002.1:174536-253322 GCF_057856985.1 Vescimonas sp. | reverse complement strand
CCGCCACAAGCGACAGCTTGAATATCACATGGAAAATCTGACGGGCGGAACCCCTCCCGTCAGATACCTACCCTGTGTAGTCCCTTGTAAACTGTACTTTCTTCAAGTCCAGCACACTTTTATCCGACAGCATTTTCGTAAACAACGCAGCGTCCATATAGCACCTCCTGTTGATATTAAATGGTATCAGTTGATATCAGTATACAGAAGTGTTTCCGGAAATGCAAGAGGGAATACCGTCACAGGCCTTGAAGGATCCAAGATCGAAATCCTGCGGCCCAAAAGTGACGAAATCAACATCAGGTTTCAGAGGAGCTTTCTTGAAGTAAATGTATTCACAAATTGGTAGAGATAGCTTCCTGCGTCATCCACACCTCACCGGAGGACAGCTCATCGGCACCTTGCGCACGCACCCTCAAATTTGACCTCTTCCGCGCCTGAAACGTCCCTCAATCGCCTCATTTACAGGTCAAATTTTGGGCTGATGCGCATCGCCGTCAATCCAGCAAACCATTGCGGCACAACGCCTTTAAGTCATTTCCGGTTGCTCCACATCCCACTGGATGGGCTCCATACCCATAGCACGGATGGCGGCAATGACGTGGTCATCATACTCGCCGTAGGGGCAGCGGATCAGCGTGGGCGTCACACCGGTGACGGCACTGATGCGCTCATTGCTGGCGGTGATGTCCGCCGTGATCTGCTCTGCCGACAGGCTGTTGTAGTGGTCGTGGTGGTTGGAGTGACTCATCACCTCGTGCCCTGCATCGTGCAGCGCCTTCACCGACTCAGGGTACTTTTCCACCCAGTCGCCCACCACGAAGAATGTGGTTTTGACATGGTACTTCTCCAGAATGTTGATGAGGGTCTGGGTATCCTCGTTGCCCCACGGTGATGTAAAAGTGCGGCAGTTCACGGAGAACTGTCGCACTTCTTTATTGTGCTTTTATGATAGCATAAATGCGTCCTATCTGCAACAAAACTTGGTTCAAAAGGTGAAAACTTTTTTGATAGCTGGTTATGGCAAAAAACATTGTCGGACAAGCAATTGCCGATATTTGTTTTGTGATTTTAGTCGGGAAACCAGAATGGATGCTCACCACATTTCTGCCAGCAGGAAATCCTGAAGATGCACGATCTTAATGCCGTTTTCAATCCCCGCATCCATGTCATTCAGGGTGACAACATATTTGGGGTAGCGGTGATGTTTTCGGGAATGTCCATCTCGGTGTACCGCCTGCAGATGATATGATCCGCAGACACGCCCCGCCGCAGCAGCTCCTCCTCCAGCAAAGCGCGGCAGCTATTCCTCTGCAGCCGTCAGCGGACGAAGCGCAAGCGGGGTAAGTGGTTACATAAAAGAAGACGAGGCACGGCGAAAAGTGTATAAACAGGCGTGTTTCGGGTTTACATAATTTATGATGCGGGAGAGTATGTAACCTGCTCCGCCGGAAACTGTCGGCCGGTGTGGTCGATGGTGCAGGGCGGGGGGGAGGATGAGCTGGGAGATGGGGAGGACGGTGTAGCCGTCGTTGATGAGGCAGGTGAGGATAGCGGGCAGCGCCTCCGGTGTGTGGAGGGCGGCGTTGTGGAACAGCACGATGCTGCCCGGCTGTACCTTGGAGGTCACCCGCCGGCAGATGGTGTCCGCGTCATAATCCTTCCAGTCGAGGGAGCCCTATCGGCAAGGACTTGAAGCCGCTGCGGCGTAAGGGGTTTCACAACATGACCTCCTCCATAAAGATAACGAGGAGAATGCAGGGACTGAACCGCCAAGCAATTAAGAAATCTGGTGCCGGAACTGACGGAATAGTCTTTCAGAAATTGCCGCGAAAGCTCCCACACCGCACACATAACGAAAGCTCTGAATCGACCTGCGGCGCAGCTCCAAAACGAAAACCATCTTGTCGGGGGGCAAGCCGCTGATCGCAGTGAGCGGCACTTTATGACAGCAGAAGCTCGATCAGTTCCTCATTCTTCAGCCCGCTGAAATAACGGCCCGCATCCTCCTGCGCCAGCGCATCGCGGAGGCTCTGCGCCTCCAGCCGCACGCCCACCAGCTTTTCTGCCAGCACCTTCGGCTCCACCACACTGAAAAAGTCACCGGTGAATGCGATATACCGGATGACGCCGCGGTCGGTGGACAGATGCGCCTCCACACCGCCGCAGGCGGGGAAGCGCTTCTGCCTGGTCATCTCGCATTCCTGGGACTGGCCATAGTTCCATTCCCACGTGGCGTACCGCTGCTCCCGCAGCCGAGCGATCTGCGATTTGTCCTCCTCGGTAAAGACATACTCCTCGCCAGGCTGCTGCGCCAGAATGCTGTCCAGCAGCACGCGGCGGAATTCCTCCAGCTCCACGGGATGGGGCATATGCTGCCGCACGGTGGTGACGCGGCTTCGGACGGAGGCCACGCCCTTGGCGGCGATCTTTTCCTGATCCACATGAAGGGCCTGCGCCACCCGGTCCAGATCGGAGTCGAACATGATGGTACCGTGGTGCATGACCCGTCCCTCCTTCAGATACTGGGAGTTGCCGGAGAATTTCTGCCCGTTGATGGTCATGTCGTTCCGCCCGTTGACCTCAGCCTGAACACCCAGAGCCGCCAGCGCAGCCACCACCGGCTGACAGAACAGCTTGAAGTTGATGGACTCCATACTGCCGACATCGGCGATAAACGTGAAGTTCAGGTTTCCCATGTCGTGGTACACCGCACCGCCGCCGGACAGCCGTCGTACCACTCGCACACCGTTTTCGCGGACGAATTGCTGGTCGATCTCGGCGGCGGTGTTTTGGTGCTTGCCGATAATGATGGCGTTGTCATTTTGCCACAGCATGAAATAGGTGCGGTCCCGAGGGAGCGCGTCAAACACATACTGCTCCGCCGCCAGATTCCACGCAGGATCGGTGGTGTAGAGGTTCAGATAAGAGAGTTTCGGCTGTGTCATGGCAATAGGCTCCTTTGTTCTATGATGCGTGTTTCAGGATCGATGTATCGCTCAGCTGTTTTTCGGCAGCGTCGATCGGTATTCGCTGGGGGTCACGCCGGTTTTGGCCTTAAATACCCGCATGAAGTTCTGGATGGTCAGGAAACCTACATCCTGACCGATGTCGCGTACCAGCCTGCTGTCATCCGCCAGCAGCAGCTTTGCTTTTTCGATGCGAAGGTCGCTGAGATACTGCGTGAATCTCTTTCCATCGATCTCACTGAAAATACGGCTGAGATACGACGGACTGATGCCCAACTGGGCGGCAACGCCGTCAAGGGACAGGCTGCTGTCCATGTAGTGCTCCCCCACGTATTTCTTGGCGGCCAGCAGGTATCTGCGCTGACGATTGTCCAGATTGGTAAAGATCTCCTGTACCGCCGCGCGCAGATAGGCACATAGCTGCTCGTAGTACGCATCTGTGAGCGGATCGCCCTCCGGCGCAAAGGCGCCCAGCTTTCCGCGATAGGTGCGATTCAGCTCCTGCAGCTCGCTGGCCAGCATCTGACAGCAGTCCAGCGTGTCCTGATCGGGCAGCTCCGCCTGCCGGATGGTAGACAGCAGGTGACGCAGCGTGGTGGACGCCGCCTCCTCCGAGTGCTCCGTTATGGCGCCAACCGTACTGCGGATGCGCTTTTCAAGATCCGCGCGGGAGACCTGCTGGGCAGCGTTGGTCTGTGAATCGGACAGGAGCGCCTGGTACACGCTGTGGATCTGCAGCAGATTGGAGAACTGCGGGCTGCAGACGACCACGCTGTTGGGGAGACTGCGCGTAAAAATATGGATGGCGCGCGTCAAATCCTCTGCCTCACCGTCAGCAATCGCCTGTTTGTCCTGTAAACAGGCAATGGTCAGGATGCTGTATCGATAGGAAAAGGAATACAGCCTCCAGCGGGGAAAGTGAATATTTTGCAGGTTTTTGATGGTATGCTCAATGGCTGCCGGATTCAGCACGCCTGTGACGCGGTTGGACGTGACGAACAGCAGAAATGTCCCTTCGCACGGCAGCGTGTCGGGAAGGCTTGCGAGTGTCTGGCGGACAGAATCTGCGTCCAGTTCTGCACCGTCCGCCAGCTCGCACAGCAGCTGACGCAGCACATACGGGGAAATGATCTGTATGATCTTGCGGAACTGCACCGTGTCGCGGCTAAGGGCGAGAACACTGCGGTTGAGCAGGTCCCAGTCGCTGACAGACTCGTTTTTCGGCAGGGCTTCATCGCTGTCGCGCAGAGTTTGCAGCGTTTTCCGCAGAGGACGGTAGAACAGCCATGCCACCAGCAGGGCCGCCAGCACCAGCACAGCCAACAGGATCACCATCATGAGCAGCAGATGATTCGATGCCAGATATTCGCCAAGAGGGAGCGTCACCGTGGTATAGCTGTGGCAGAAGGTGAGTCCTGTGGCGGCAGACATCCCCACCAGCGTGTTGCGGCTGCCGGCCTTCAGCGGTGTATCCAGATTGCTGTACAACAGGGAACCGTCCGGCGCATAGACAGCCAGCGGCTCCGCTCTGCTGCACAACGAGGAAAAAAGCGCTTCGGCATCCAGATAAAGCAGCAGCTCACCCAGATATCCATAGGAGCAGGGAATAAACGGATACCGCAGGCACAGTGTGCCGGATGCCGTGCGGACCAGCGTGGCGCTGGCGGCGCCGGCAGGCCCCAGGGCCTGCACGGAAAAGTCTTCTGCCGTGGGAAGCTCTGCCAGCAGGCCTACGTCACCGCCGGAGGAATAGGCGGAGCCATCATGGTTGCACAGCAGAATAACGTCGGTGACGTAGCGTGTGTCAGCTGCGAAAGACTTCAGCTCGGTGACGATCCGGAAGTTCCGGGGCCGATCCTGCGTGTCTGGAAACAGTGCTGCGTACAGAACCTCATCATTCCACGTCAGCTGTTTCGCCGCATCGCAGAGCCTGCCGAAATTTTCATCGGACAGCTTTGCCGCCAAGGTGAGAAAGGCCTCGCCGCTCTCGCGTGCACTGCCGAGCAGCCTCTGGTAGGCATTATGGTAAAGCCAGATCTGAAAGAGCAGCATAACGGCCAGCAGCAGGGACAGTATGGTAAAGAAGGTGCTGCGCAGAACGCTTCCCGACCGGAAGAATTCATGCCTCAGCGCATCGCTCAGTTCTTTCCGCGCCATTTAAGATCACCTCCGCCACTTGTAGCAGACGCCTTGACGAAGAACGTAATATGGTAATCGATGGTGAATGAATCATATCAAAAAATGTGCATTTCCGCAAGGAGCGAACCGCACCTGCTTTCACAAAATAGGATGTTCTGTCTAAAGTGCACATTTTCCCTGCGTGCCCCGTCTTTTTGCACTTTTTTAAGCAGTTTACGAACAAAGACCGGCTATGCTCCTGCGTTAGACCGGCGAATTGCACAGTTTTTTGCACGGATGTTTGGCGATTCGATGCTAAACGATTTTTTCGGTATGAACAAAACTTGCGAAGCTGTTAAATATTTGCCAGGCCGCGGCGGTATCACGATCTGGGAAAGAATTGTTTATTGAAAATGACCAGCGTATGAGATACATATGAAAATACAGAGGGCCGGGCATGCCGGACGCAGGTCCATCCCTCTGCGCAGACGATACGTCAAAGAGAAATTGAGAAGTAACTATGTGAGAGAGGTGATCCATGGAATGAAGAAGAATCCCTACAAACGGGTGGCGAGAGGTCTGGCCGTGGTGGAGAAGTGGATCATCGTTGTTGCGCTTGCCGTCGGCGTGGCGCTAACAGCGGTGAATGTTGTCTGCCGCTATATCTTTAAGGCGGATGTGAACTTCTCGTGGTCCGAGGAAATCGTGGTAGCGATTCTGGTGCTGGCCTACATGGTCGGTGCCGCACTGTGCGCCGGTGAAGAGGGCGGCCTCATCAATATGACGATCTTCACCGGCAAGATGAGCCGCCGTGCGCAGCTGATCATTGAGATCGTCACCAACATCTGCCTGATTGCCTTCGGCGTGATCATTTTTATCAGCGGTTGGGATCGCTGCGCGACGAAGATCGCCAGCGGACAGGTCACCACGGCGCTGGCTGTGCCTGACTGGATCTACAACGCATTTATCCCGCTGGGCGCGTTTCTGATGGTGATCCACACGGTGGAGCGCATCCTGGACGGGATCGCTGAGCTGAAGGAGCTGAAGAACGCGGACATGACGAAGGGAGGCGATGCCGCATGACGTATGCCATCATGCTGGGTGTTTTTGTGATCCTGCTGTTTCTGGGCGCACCGATCGCGCTGTCTCTGGGTATGTCCTCGCTGTTGGCCATCCTGTATAATGGGACGGGCATCAATGTTATCGCCGGCCAGATCTATGGCGGCATCGGAAAGTATCTTCTGCTGGCCGTTCCCTTCTTCGTCCTGTCCGGCAACATCATGGCGAAGGCCGGGATCTCCGACAGACTGATCGCCTTCATTGACGCGCTGCTGGGACACCTGCGCGGCGGCATCGCAATGGTCTGCGTCGTTGTGGCCTGCTTCTTCGGCGCCATCTCCGGCTCTGGCGCGGCCACCGTGGCAGCTCTGGGCGTCATCCTGATCCCCGCTATGATCGAGCGTGAGAAATTCTCTGACCCCTTCGCACATGGCGTGGTGGCTGCCGCTTCCTCGATTGCGGTCATTATCCCGCCCAGCATTTCGTTTGTGATCTATGCGTCCCTCACCGGCGTTTCTGTGGGCGACATCTTTGTGGCCGGTATTCTCCCCGGCATCATCATGGGCGTCGCCATGATCATCGTGGTGCAGATCTATGCCCACAAGAACCACCTGAAGCCCGCCCATCCCTGGAAGGGCTGGCGCGAGGTGTGGCGCACCTTCAAGAGCGCCTTCTGGGGGCTGCTGATGCCCGTCATCATTCTGGGAGGCATCTATGGCGGCGTTTTCTCCGCTACGGAGGCGGCGGCCGTGGCTGCGGTGTACGGACTGTTTGTCGGTACCGTCATCTATAAGAAGCTGAAGTGGAAGGACATCGTGGAGCTTCTTTATGATACGGCCAAGAGCACCGGCGGATTGATGCTCATTATCGGCGGCGCGACGATCTTCTCCTACGCCTGCACGCGCTATGGCATCTCTACCAGTGTCCAGTCCCTGCTGGAGAACTGCGGCAAGGGCGGCTTCCTGGTCATCATCAACATCGTGCTGCTGATCGCCGGCTGCTTTATGGATGCGAACTCCAATATGTACATCTTCGTTCCCATCATGTATCCTGTCGCGCGGGAGTTCGGCATTGACCCCATTCACTTCGGCATGATCTGCACGGTCAACCTGGCCATCGGCCAGTTCACGCCGCCGGTCGGCACGAACCTGTTCGTCGCTTCCAGTCTGCGTATCCCCGGTCACCGTGTCGGTGTGGAGGACGTGGCCAAGGCGTGCCTGCCCCTGATCGCGGCGGCTGTGCTGGTGCTGCTGCTGGTCACCTATGTCCCGCAAGTTACCACGTGCCTGATCGGCGCATGACTTCCCCCCCTTGCCGCCTGCCTGTACGCGGGCAGGCGGCTCCCGCCCAAGCATGCACCGTATCAAAATGATTTATTTTATTTTAGGAGGAACTATTTATGAAAGCAAAAAGATTTCTGGCCCTCATTTTGGCGCTTGTCATGGCGCTGAGCCTCGTTGCCTGCGGTGATAGCGGCAAAACCCCCTGCTGCGGACGGCGACAGCAACAGCGACGGCGATTCCAGCTTCCCCAAGATGACATGGACCGCCGCTACCTCCGGCGCCGAGGGCTCCAACTTTGACGTCGGTCTGGAGAAGTTCAGCGAGCTGCTGCAGGAGAAGACCAACGGCGCTGTGAAGCTGGACATCTACTGCTCCGACCAGTTGACCAACGGCAATCAGGCGGACTCTATTCAGGCCAATATCGACGGCACCATTGATGTGACGTTCCAGGCCGATGGCGTCTGGGGCAACTTTGACACGGTGTTCAGCATCCCCAATCTGCCCTTCCTCTTTGACAGCTATGACGATGTGGACAGCAAGCTCATCAATGGAGAGGGCGGCAAGTACCTGATGAACGCCATGAATGAGAAGTTCAACGTCAAGTGCCTGGGCATCGGCGAAAACGGCTTCCGCTATCTCACCAACAGCAAGCACCCTGTCGAGACTCCTGACGATCTGCACGATCTGAAGCTGCGTATTGGCGGTGCGCCCATTCTGGTCAGCACCTACGAGAGCTGGGGCGTGGACTACACCACCGCAGCCTGGGCCGAGGTCTACACCGGCCTGCAGACGAAGCTGTATGACGGTCAGGAGAACCCCATCGCCGTCGCGGATGCCAGCTCCATTCAGGAGGTGCAGAAGTATGTGACCGCGTGGACCGCCAACTACGGCATCATGTTCATGGTCATGAACGGCGACCTGTACAACAGCCTTTCCGACGAGCTGAAGGCCATTGTGGACGAGTGCGCCAAGGAGGCCTGCACCTATCAGATCCAGTACACCCGTGACCAGTGCGACTCCGCACTGCAGAAGTGGATCGATGACTACGGCATCGAGGTCTATGAGATGACGCCGGAGAATGCCGAGCTGTTCCGCGCAAAGATCCAGCCCGTGTACACCAAGTTTGCTCAGTACAATGAGCTTATCGACCTGCTGAAGTAATATGCACAGCAGTGGGCACCTGACAAGGGACACGCTCCGCATTGGGTTTATCGGCCTTGGAAACATGGGACTTCCCATGGCGCGGCGGCTGCTGGAGAAAAGCGGCTGCCCCGTGTACGGCTTTGACATTGTGCCTGCCGCACTGGAAAAGCTGGCGGCGGCCGGCGGAACGCCTGAGCCTGACAGCGCAGCGCTGCTGGAAAAAAGCGATGTGATTTTTCTCAGCCTGCCCAGCAACGAGCTGGTACAGTCAAATCTGGAGGCAGCCGTTCAGCATTGCCGGAGCGGCGCCGTAGTCGTGGACACCAGCTCCTCAGTGCCCGCGGTCATACAACGCTGCGCTGCGCCGGCCGCTGCGCGGGGCGTCGAGCTGATCGACTGCCCCGTCAGCGGCGGCGTAGACGGCGCCGAGAAGGGCACGCTGAGCGCCATGTGCGGCGGCAGCGAGGCGGCTGTGACACGGATTATGCCGCTGCTGACCTGCTTTGCCGCCCATGTGACGTACATGGGGCCTTTGGGCAGCGGCTATGCTGCCAAGCTGATCAACAACCTGATCGTTGGCGGTGAGATCACACTGATCGCCGAAGCGTTCGGCCTTGCGCGCCGGGCCGGCGTAGACCTGACACGGCTCATGGAGGCGCTGTCCGGCGGCGCAGCCGCCAGTCCCGTTCTGACGATGAAGGGCGGCAAGATGATCAGCGGAGATTACACAGCATCCTCCCGCGTGCTGATCCACCTGAAGGACCAGCACAACGCGCAGGAGATGGCACGCGCTCTGGGAGCCGATATCCCCGCCTGCGATTTGTCCACTTTGCTGCTGGAGAAGCTGGCGGATATGGGTCGCGGCAACGAGGATGTAGCGGCGGTCATCGACCTGTTCCAATCAAAAGTAGATCTTAGGAGGTTATGGAATGGCAACCTATGAAAAGGAATTTCTTCTGAAGGTCCTGGAAAACCTTTGGAAGGTCCGCAAATTTGAGCAGCGCGCCATGGAGGGCGGCCTCAAGGGTGAGATCAAGGGAAACATCCACGTCTGCCTGGGTGAGGAGGGCGCCGTTGTGGGCGCCAATATGGCGCTGGAATCCACGGATTATATCACGGCCAGCCACCGCGGCCACGGCCACTGCGTCATGAAGAGCGATGATGTGGAGCATACGCTGGCGGAGCTTTACGGTAAGGAAAGCGGTTTCTGCCATGGCCGCGGCGGTTCCATGCACGTCACAAAGGTGGAAAGCGGTCTGCTGGGCGCCAACGGCATCGTCGGCGGCGGCATTCCTCTGGCCACAGGCTCGGCGTTGGCATCCAAAATCAATCGGGACGGCGCGGTATCCGTGGCATTCTTCGGCGACGGCGCCACCAATCAGGGTTGCTTCCACGAATGCATCAACATGGCGGCCGTCTGGAAGCTGCCCATTGTTTATTTCATTGAAAACAACCAGTACGCCGTGTCGACCAACATCCACACCACCTGCGCCACCTCCACGCTGGCCCAGCGCGCTCAGGGCTACGGCATCGAAGGCGATGTGGTGGACGGCACAGATGTGCTGGCCGTCTATGAGGCGATGCAGAAGGCTGTGGCCCATGCCCGCAGCGGCAAGGGGCCGGTGCTGCTGGAGTGCGATGTCTATCGCTACACCGGCCATTATGTGGGAGACCCGGGCAAGTATATGTCCGAGGCGTATAACGCGGCGGCTCATGAAAACGATGTGATCAACAAATTCAAGGCATACCTGCTGGCGGAGGGCGCTGCCACACAGGCGGAGATGGATGCCGTGGAGGCGGCGGTGGAGGCGCGTATGGAAAAAGCGTATCAGTTTGCGCTGGAGTCCCCGTTGCCCGATCCTGCCGATGTGCTGAAATACAACTATGCCTGTGACAACGAAAGGAGTGTTGTTCGATGAGCCGTAAGACTACCATGATCGCTGCCATCCGCGAGGCGATCGACGAGGAAATGCTCCGTGATGAAAACGTGATCGTTCTGGGCGAGGATATCGGGGAGCTGGGCGGTCCCTTCGGCTCGTGTATCGGCCTGCTGGACAAGTACGGTCCCGACCGCATTATCGCCACCCCTATCAGCGAATGGGGCTTCACCGGCATCGGCGTAGGCGCGGCCATGCGCGGCAAGCGCCCCATCGTCGAGCTGATGTACAATGACTTTATCTCCGTCTGCCTGGACCCCGTGATGAACCAGGCGGCAAAGCTGCACTATATGACCGGCGGACAGGTCAAGATCCCCATGGTGATCCGCGCGCCCATGGGCACCGGACGCCGCGGCGCGGCGCAGCATTCCCAGAACATGGAAGCGCTGTTTGCCCATATTCCCGGCCTGAAGCTGGTGTGCCCCTCTACGCCGGCTGACGCCAAGGGCCTGCTCATGACCGCTATCCGCGATGATGACCCCGTGGTATTTCTGGAGCACAAGCTCCTCTACCCGCAGAAGGTGGAGATGCCGGACGATGTTGCGCCGATCCCGCTGGGCAGCGCCAATATCCGTCGTGAGGGCAGCGATCTGACCATCCTTACGTGGGCCCGCCAGGTCAACTTCTCCCTGGAGGCCGCGGAAAAGCTGGCTGCCGACGGTGTGAGCGCGGAGGTCGTTGACCTTCGGAGTCTCGTCCCGCTGGACTGGGATACTATCCGCGACTCCGTCAGCAAGACCCACCGTGTACTGATCGCCGAGGAGGATGTCAAGCGCTGCGGCTTCGGCGCGGAGCTGTCCGCGCAGATCATGGAGGAGCTGTTCGATCAGCTGGACGCACCGGTGCGCCGCGTGGCGGCACTGAACTCCTCTGTGCCCTTCTGCGCCGAGCTGGAGGACGAGATCTATCCCAATCCCGAGCGCATCGCCGCCGAGGCAGCCGCTCTGCTAAAAGAATAAGGAGGCACATATGGCAACTGAGATCAGAATGCCGCAGTTCGGCGTTTCCATGGAGACTGGTACGGTCGCTCAGTGGCTCAAGGCCGAGGGAGATACCGTCAAGGCCGGCGATGTGCTGGCCAGCATCGAGACAGAAAAGCTGACCAACGACGTGGTCAGCGAGGTGGACGGTGTGCTGCTGAAGATCGTCGCGCAGGAGGGAGAGGATATCCCCGTGCAGGGGCTGATGGCGTATATCGGCCAGCCCGGCGAGGCCCTTCCCGACGGCAGCGGCACAACGGCGCCCGCTGCCGCCGATACGGCTCCTGCCACTGTGGAGCCTGTGCCTGCCGCCGTCGGTCAGATGTCCGGCGGTCGTGTCAAGGCATCCCCGCTGGCTCGCAGGATCGCCGCCAAGCTGGGCGTTGACCTGTCGCAGGTAACACCTGGCGGTACCAGCGGACGTATCCGTGCGGATGACGTCCGCGCCTACGCCGCGCAGGTCCCGACAGCACCCGCCGCCCCCGCTCCCGCCCCCGCCGCTGCTGCACCGGCTCCTACCGCTGCTGCGGCAGAGCTGATGGACGGCGACACAGTGGAGAAGCTCTCCGGTATGCGGAAGGTCGTGGCCCAGCGTATGCAGCAGTCCCACACGGAGATCCCGCCCGTAACGCAGGTCACCAAGGTGGACGTGACGGCGCTGATGCAGTTCCGCAGAGAACTGCTGGAAAAGACGGGAAAGAAGTACTCTGTCAATGACCTGATCCTCAAGGCAACGGCAAAGTGTCTGGCAGCGCATCCTGAGATGCTGGTCAGCTTTGACGGCAGCCAGATCATTCACCGCGCTCACGTCAATCTGGGCATGGCTGTTGCGCTGGACACGGGACTGATCGTTCCTGTGATCCGTGATGCCGACAAGCTGAGTCTGGATGCATTGGCGGCCTGTGCCAAGGATCTGGCGGCCCGTGCCAAGGACGGCGGCCTTACGCCTGATGATTACAAGGGCTCCACCTTCACGGTATCCAACCTGGGGATGTTCGGCATCGAGATGTTCACGCCCATTGTCAACCAGCCGGATGCCGCTATCCTCGGCGTCACGGCGGTGGAGGATGAGCTGGTCATGGAGGCGGATGGGACCATTTCAAAGCATCAGGTCATGCGTCTTTGCTGCACCTTCGATCATCGTGCCATGGACGGCGCTGTGGAGGCGCGCTTCGGTATGGCGCTGCGCGACCTGCTGCAATCGCCCGTAGAGATCCTGCTTTGATGCGAGGTGCGGTATGAAGAAGATCATTGTTATCGGCGGCGGCCCCGGCGGATATGTGGCGGCCATCCGTGCCGCACAACTGGGCGCGGACGTGACCGTTATTGAAAAGCAATATCTGGGCGGCACCTGCCTGAACGTAGGCTGCATCCCCACCAAGTGCCTGCTGCACTCCGCCGAGCTGGTGGAGCAGATCAGGACGCAGGGCAAGGATATTGGTGTGGAGGTGGAGGGGGTAACCATCAACTTTCCCCAGGTCATCGCCCACAAGAACGCCATCAGCAAGCAGTTGACCAACGGCGTGGCCAGCCTTCTGAAGCTGAACAAGGTCAAGAAGGTGGACGGCACCGCCAGATTCACCGGCGCGAAGCAGCTGGAGGTCACCAAGGCCGATGGCAGCAGAGAGCGCATGACCGCAGATGCCATCATCGTGGCCACCGGCTCTGTCAACTCTCAGCCGCCTATCCCCGGTCTGAAGGAAAATCCCAACTGCATTGATTCCACCGGCGCGCTGTCGCTGGACAAGCTGCCCGCGACCATGGTGGTCATAGGCGGCGGCGTCATCGGGCTGGAGCTGGCCTGCGCCTACGCGGCCTTCGGTACGAAGATCACCGTGGTGGAGGCCATGGACCATATGCTGCCTATGCTGGACGGCGATCTGACGAAGATCGGGGTGGCCCACATGAAGAAGATGGGCATGGACTTCCATCTGGAGTGTCCTGTGCAGTCTGTGGAGAGCAGCCCTGCGGGCGCAAGAGTGGTTTGCAGGGACAAGTCCGGCAATACCGTCAGCTTCGAGGCGGAAAAGGTGCTGGTGGCCATCGGCCGCAGGGCCAATACAGCGGAGCTGGATCTGGCCGCCGGCAAGATCGACAACGATAAGGGACGGATTCTCGTCAACGATAAGATGGAGACCAGCGTTTCCGGCGTATACGCCATCGGTGACTGCGTGTTTGGCCATGCACAGCTGGCGCATACCGCCTCCGCCATGGGCGAGGTGGCGGCAGAAAATATCTGCGGCCATGAGGCGCACTATTGCGAAAAGACCAACCCCACCTGCGTGTATATGGAGCCGGAAGCCGCCTCTGTGGGCCTGACCGAGGAGCAGTGTAAGGCGCAGGGCATTGCCTACAAGGTGGGCAAATTCCCTATGAGCGCCAACGGCAAGGCACTGATCCTCAATGGCGGCGAGGGCCTTGTCAAGATCATCGCCGGTGCGGAGTATGGCGAGATCCTGGGCATGCATATCATCGGGCCCCGCGCGACCGACCTTATCGCTGAGGGTGCGCTGGCCATCGGTGGTGAGATGACGTTGGATGAGCTCATCGACACCATCCACTCTCACCCCACTGTCACGGAGACCATGCGCGAAGCCGCGCTGAACGCGGAAAAGCGTGCCATTCACACAAAGAACTGACGGCGCGCAGAATGGAGATCCGTGTTACGCTGAGCGCAAATGCAGGCGTTTCCGTGGAGTTGGGCGGCGTCCGCATCTGGATAGACGCGCTCCACAGTACGCGTGTGCCGGGGTTCTCCACGCTGGACAGTCATCTGCTCCAGCGGCTGTGGTCCGAAGCCGCCTTTCAGTCGCCGGATGCCATTGTGTATACGCACTGTCATCCAGATCACTATGCGGCGCATTTGACGGCGGAGGCCTGCCGCCGCTGGCCGAAGGCACGATTGTTTCTGCCGCAGAAGGACTTTCCGGAGCAGGAGCTTCTGTCGGGGAGGGAGGCCGCCGCATCCATCGAAGGGGTGGCGCTGCACTTTTACCGACTGACCCACGACGGCATGGCTTTCGCCGGTGTGCCGCATTACGGACTCACCATCACCTGCGGAAGGGACAGCATACTGCTTCCCGGTGACTGCGCCGTGGCCTCTCCGGAGCTGCTTCCCGTGGTGAACGGGCGGCATCTGCGCCTTGCGCTGCTGAACTTCCCTTGGGCCACGCTGCAGCGCGGACGGGATTTTCTGCGGGAGAAGCTGCACGCTGACCAGATCGCGCTGTATCACCTCCCCTTTGAGGAGGATGATACCGAGGGCTTTCGTACGGCGGCAGATCGTGCCGCACAAAGCCTATCCGGCGTCGAAGCCGTCCATGTGCTCGATAATCGCTTTCAGACCCTGCTTATCCCGGATGAAACGCAGCCCGCCCCGCATAGCTGATAAAAAGCAAAAGACGTCCTGTTTTCGCTGGAAAACAGGACGTCTTTTCTATAAAACGGTGTAGACGTGGAAATCGTCAGCAGTATGCTGAGGTACGCTCACCCCTCCAGCAAAGCGCGGCAGCCCTCCGGGAGCAGATAGTCGATCTCCATGCGGTTTCCCTCGTAGACGCGAATTTCCCGGATGGCGGCGGCGACTGTGGGGCGATCCAGCTCCGCCAGCTGCCCCGACGCCAGCAGTTCCTTTACCCACGGCAGACATAGCGGATCGTCCTGCGCTGTGCCGCGCAGCTTGTCCAACTGGGCTTGCAGCGCCTGCTCCTGTGCGTCATAATCGGCGCGGTAGCGGAGGAAGTCCTCCTTGGAGATCAGCGCGTCCTGATAGTCCTCATAGGCGCTCTGGCGGCGGCGCTGAATGCGCTGTAAGGCCGCCTCCAGCTTTTGCGGCGGGTCGCCATTTGAGGAGAGGCGCTGCGCCGCGCCCTGCTGTGCCAACTGACGGAGGTTTTCCACGGCGGCCATAAGCCGGTTCAAATCATCCAGAACCACCTTTGCCACCACATCGTGGGCGATATAGTGCTTGCTGCACACGGATGCGCCGTAGCGCTTATACGAGCCGCAGGTGTAGAAGGTTTTGCCGCCCCAGGTGGTCTTGACCATGGCTCGTCCACAGTCGCCGCACTTGAGAAAGCCCGCAAAGGGACTGGCATTCTGTTGAAAATCCGGCGTGCGGGCGTTGGCGTTCAACAGAGCTTGTACCCGCTGCCACTGATCTTTTTCGATGATCGGCTGGTGTGTGTCGGATACCACCGTCCACTGGGAGCGATCCTTCCGCTTGGCTTTTCCGTGCATCTGCAGGCGGTCGTCCCGTCCCTGTTCCATATTCCCAATGTACATCTCGTTTTGCAAAATGCGGTGGATAGTGGCATACGTCCAGTAGGTGGTAGACTCCAGCCGGTGGTTGTTGCGGTATTTTTCACCGGTGAGCCGCTTGTACTCACTGGGGCAGGGAATACCCTCCTCGTTCAGCTGCTTGGCAATACGAATCTTTCCCATTCCGTTTTCAAACAGGGTAAAGATGCGCCGCACCACCTCCGCCGCAGGCGGATCGATAACAAGACGGTTATGATCCTGCGGGTCCTTGCAGTACCCGTAGCTGGCAAAGGCCCCGATAAACTCGCCCCGCTGCTGCTTGGCGTGGAGGGAGCTTTTGACCTTTCGGGAGATGTCGCGTGCATACTGGGTGTTAAACAGATTCTTCAGCGGCATCATCATGTCGTAGGCGCCGCGGACACTGTCGATGTTGTCCGTGACGGCGATAAACCGCACACCGTGCTCCGGCAGCCAGCGTTCCAGATAGCGGCCTGTTTCGATGTAGTCACGCCCAAAGCGGGACAGATCCTTTACCAGCACACAGCGGATGCGCCCGCTCTCTATGTCCCGCAGCATCCGCTGAAAGGCGGGGCGCTGGAAATTCGTGCCGGTATAGCCATCGTCGGCATAGCATTCCGCCGTTACCAACTCAGGATGATTTTCGATATACGATTCCAGCAGCTTCCGCTGGTTGCCGATGGAATCGCTCTCCATGCGGTCTCCGTCCTCCCGGGAAAGGCGGCAGTACAGTGCGGTAGGCAGTGGCGGCTTCTCCATAAGCTCCCTCCTTTCCGTGGACTGCCCACAGACTTTATGCCGCCTGTGTGTGGGCGCGGATCAATTCCAACAGCAGCGCCTCTGCCGTCTGCTGCCCAAGAAAATTGCGAGTGACGGTGATTGCCGGAGTGGGTGCTTGCTGAACGGTTGGCATAAACAGACCTCCTCTTTGAGAATAGTCCATCGTATGCGCGCTGCGGAAACCGTATGTTTGTCGGTTGGACATGAGGATTGCCGCCTATTCGAATTGATAGGAAAACAAAACACCGTGCAGGATGTAAAATATCCTACACGGTGTCAAAATCATGATGACAAATCAAACGGATCCACAGGCTATTGTACCGTCGATGTCTGCGATCCGTATCATGGACGCAATCTGCGGAGCGACCTTGTGAATCGTATTCGTGCAAATCAGGAGGAAATCCGCTCCGGCAGCCTCAATGCGCTTGGCAGCGTAACATACCCCGGCGAGCCGCTTGTAACCGCACAAGCGTCTGCAGGCGCGGCCTTACAGCCGGAAGCACTTTTTCAGCGCCGTATACTCACCCAGCACCAGCAGCGTCAGGCCGCTGTCCAGCACGGTTTCCGGCGAGATGGTCACATCGGTTTTGCCGTTCTGCTTCACGCCGAGGATATTGACGCCGTACTTTCGGCGGATGTCCAGCTCACCGATGCTGTGACCCTGCCAGCTGTCCGGGACGGCGACCTCGATGATGGCGTGCTTCTCGGCCAACTCTATGTAATCGAAGATGTGATTGGCGGTGTACCGGATGGCCGCCCACTTCGCCAGCTGCTTTTCCGGGTATGTCACCGCGTCCGCGCCGTTGCGCAGCAGAAATTTTGCCTGTACATCCCGTTCGGCGCGGGACACCACATATTTCGCCCCCAGCTCCTTGAGCAGGGACGTCGTTTCCAGCGAGTTCTGGAAGTCTCCGCTGATGGTAACGTAGCAGACATCATAGTTTCCAACGCCCAGTGAGCGCAGGAAATCCGCACGGGTGCTGTCGCCGATCTGCGCGTTGGTGACGAAGGGCATACACTCGTTGACGCGCTCCTCGTCCCGGTCCACCGCCATGACCTGATGCCCCAGCTCGCTCAGCTGCATGGCAAGGTGCCGTCCGAAACGGCCAAGTCCGATCAATAATACTGTTTTCATCGTGCGCTCCTTTCAGCCTACGGTGATCATTTCCTTCGGGTACCGGGCATAGGTCAGATCATGCCCGGAGAATGCGGCGTAGATCAGGGTCAGTCCCCCGACACGCCCGAAGAACATCAGCAGAATGAGAATGCCCTGCGACAGCGTACCCAGCTGCGGCGTCAGCCCCAGTGTCAGCCCTACCGTCCCGGCAGCGGATGCCGTTTCATAGAGACAGGCACCCAGCGGCAGTCCCTCCGCCGCAGTGATGACCGCCGCGCCCGCGAAGGTCAGTCCCAGATACAACAGCAGGATGGCGGCGGCGTTCCGCACAGCGGAGGGCTCCAGTCTGCGCTTGAAAAGCTGCGGATCCTCTCGCCTGCGGAAAGCGGCGACCGCGTTGGCGGCCAGCACAGCCAGCGTCGTTACCTTTATGCCGCCCGCCGTGGAGCCGGGCGCGCCGCCGGTCAGCATCAGCAAAATCGTGACCGCCTGTGAGGTGTCGCTCATTTTCGTCAGGTCTGCGGTGTTGTAGCCTGCCGTTCGCGGCGTGACCGCCTGAAAGAGCGACGCCAGAACGCGCTGTCCCGCGGGAAGCTCAGCAAAGTCCGTCAGGAAGAAGAGCAATGCCGGAAGCGCGATCAGGATGACGGTTGCGCTCAGAATGACCTTGCTCTGCATCCGGTACCGCCGCAGGTGCAGCCGGTGGGTGCAGACATCGTCCCATGTCAGAAAACCGATACCGCCCACGACGATCAGCAGCATGATGACGATATTGACCAGCGGGTCGGCCATGTACGCCGTCAGGGAAGGGTAGAGGGCATCCGCCCGCCCCAGAATATCGAACCCCGCGTTGCAAAAGGCGGAAACGGAGTGAAATATTGCCATCCACACGCCCCGCAGTCCATAGTCCCGGCAGAACGCCGGCAGCAGCGCAAGAGCGCCGACCAATTCCACAAGGAACGTTCCCTTGAGAATAAACCGCGTCAGGCGCACGATGCCGCCCACCACCGGAGCGGAAATGGCATCCTGCATGGCACTGCGCTCCTTCAGCGAGATATTCTTGCCGGAGAGCATCAAAAACGTTACAGCCGCCGTGATGACGCCTAAGCCGCCGATCTGGATCAGCAGCAGGATGACGGTCTGTCCGAACGCGGACCAGTAGCTGCCGGTGTCCTGCACCACCAGGCCCGTTACGCAGACGGCGGAGGTGGAGGTAAACAACGCCTCGTGAAACGGCGTCCACACCCGCCCTGCCGCCGAGATCGGCAGCATCAGTACCAGCGCACCCAGCAGGATCACACCGGCAAAGCCGAGGATCATGATCTGGAAGGATGTCAGATGGCGTTTCAGATGGAAACCGGTTTCTGTCACGGGACTCACCTCCTAAAATCGACTGCGTTCCCAAATTCGCGTACAGTATAGCACGGTTTTCGCGTTTCGGCTATGCAGATTTTGTTAAATTTTCGGCTCAAAACGACGGGAGCGACTGTGAACCTTTCTTTAATTTTTACAGAAATCATTGCAATTTCTTTACATTTACAGTATGATATGCCCCGCGCCAATATTTTGACAGATTTCGCAGGCCCTCTCCTGAGGGAGACCTGCGGCAGGAGACATATATGCTGAAGACAAAACCCAATGAGATAGCGAATCAACCCCAGGCACCCCATGAGACATCTGCTGCGGTGCGAGCCCCGCGCCGCGGCCTGTGGCAGGAATGGCTCCGCAGCCTGCTGCTGTTCTGCGGCGCCAGCGTCTATGTGGAGCTGTGTCTGCACCTGTGCGTCTATCGCTCGCTGGACAGGCGGGCGGTCTATCTGGTGCTGTTCGGACTGCTGGGTGGAACGGTCTGCACGCTGCTGACCACGCACCTGCCCAAGATCGCCCGACAGATCGTGGGCGTGCTTCTGGTCGCCGTGCAGGTGCTGTTTGCCGAGGTGCAGCTGATGTACCACGCCATTTTCGGCAACTTCATGCCCATCAGTCAGGTGAGCATGGGCGGGAACGTCATCACCAATTTCGACTCGCAGATCCTGTACAGCATCGGCAAGAACATCGTTCCCATCCTTCTGCTGCTGGTGCCGCTGATCGTGGCGATCCTCTGCCTTGCTCTGCGCAAGCTCCGGGTGCTGACCGTGCGGCTCAAGTGGAGGCAGGCGCTGGCGACGCTGGGCATCCTGCTGACGCTGCTGCTGGCCACCACGGGCATTATGTACGCCGGGCGGGACAAGTCGTTCTCCGTCTACAAGACCTTCACCAACGTGAACACCTCTACCGACAGCAGCTATAAGAGCGTGGGCATGCTGGCGACCACCGTGCAGGAGCTTCGCTATATGGTCTTTGGCAGCAGCGGCAGCGTTATCATCACGCCGTCCTCGCTGGGTACAGACACCAGACGGCTCTACAGCAGCAATTCCTACAATGTGATCGAGAGCATCGACTTTGCAAAGCTGGCGGAGTCTGCGGATAACATCATGTGCAGGACCACGGATGAGTATCTGGCGCAGGTGGTCCCCACCCGGAAGAACAACTACACTGGGCTTTTGCAGGACTACAACCTGATCACCATCTGTGCCGAGAGCTTCTGCCCCTGGTTCATCAGCGAGGAGCTGACGCCCACCCTGTACAAGCTGACCCACACGGGCATCATCTTCGACAATTACTATGGCACGTTCCAGTCCGTCACCACCAACGGTGAGTACACCATGTGCATGGGACTTTACCCGGATATGTCCCGCACTAAGACCGATTCCAGCTTCAACGTGGCGGGCACCAACTATCTGCCCTTCTGCCTGGGCAACGCCCTGAAGGAAAAGGGCTACCAGACCTGGGGCTATCACGACTATATCGGCGATTTCTACAACCGGAACATCACCCACGCCAACATGGGCTATACCTTCAAGGCGGCGGACTCCGGGCTGGATATAAAGATCGACTGGCCCTCCTCCGATCTGGAGATGATGGAGGCCTCCGTGGACGACTACCTCAGCAGCAGGGAGCCCTTCCACGCCTATTACATGACCTTCAGCGGCCACTATCAGTACAACTGGGACAACGCCATGAGCGCCAAGAACCACGACGCGGTGAAGGATCTGCCCTATTCCGAGCCGGTGAAGGCGTATATCGCCTGCAATCTGGAGCTGGAAAACGCGCTGACCTACCTGATGCAGCGGCTGGAGCAGGCGGGCGTGGCCGATAAGACCTGCATCGTACTGACCAATGACCACTATCCCTACGGTCTGACGGAGGACGAGTACAACGAGCTGGCAGGGCGGGAGATGGATCTCACCTTTGAGAAGTACCGCAACAGCTTCATCTGCTATGTGCCCGGCCTGTCCGAGAACGTCGTGGTGGACGAGTACTGCTCCACGGCGGACATCCTGCCCACGCTGTTGAACCTGTTCGGCGTGGACTACGACTCCCGGCTGCTGGCGGGCACCGACGCGCTGTCCAACGGCGTACACATAGCGGTGCTGTCGGACAAGTCCTTCCTGACGAAATCCTTCCGCTATGATGCCGGTACGGAGACGGTGATCCCCGCTGACGAGAGCATCGTCATCTCTGACGAACAGCTGGAGGCCTACCGGCTGTATGTGGACAATAAGTTCCAGATGTCCAGCAACATCGTCAACAGTGACTACTACGCCCATGTTTTTGGCAAGGCGTCCAGCGGCGGCACGCTGGAGGATACGGTGGTGTTTACGGACATCACGGGCATTTTCAACCAGGCCAGCGTCCTCTATATGTACCGCAACGGGTATATCGACCCGGCGACGCCGGATACCTTCGGCGGGAAGGCCACGGCGAAGGTGGGCGAATTCGTGGATGTGCTGTACCGCATCTCCCAAAGGCCGGAGACGGACAACACCGCCCTGCCGCCTGATTATGAAACCGAGGAATTCAACGGTTCCGCCTGCCCCTACTACGACGCCGTGTGCTGGGCGTATCAAACGGGGCTGCTCCGTCAGGAAGACCTGCATACGGCCTATGACGACGATATGGATTATCAGACGGCCTGTCTGCTGATCTATCGCTACGCCGCCATGTCCGGCATTGACACCCGTGTAGATCAGGAGCTGGCGCAGCAGACCATGCGGGAAAATCCCCGGCTCAGCGGTGAGGTCGTCAAGGCTATGCTGTGGTGCGACCAGACGGACATCACCACCCGCGACAGCGAGATGGGTGAGCTGCTGGCAGCCTATGACACCCGCATCAACCGGTATCAGATGACCTCGTTCCTGTTCTATCTGTGTACCTATGAGCTGAATTCGCGAAGCGAAGCATAATATAATGCAAGAGGTGCATGAAGGGCATTTCCCTTCACGCACCTCTTTTCGTATATTCGGTGCGCCTGAAAGGTGCATCAGAATTGCGCACTTTTACCTCACCCCACGCGGCGTCGAAGCTGATGGCGCACACCTTCTGGTTCCGCTCCACCGAGTAGATAGGCAGCTGGCGGGAGCTGGCCGCCGTGCTGACGGAGGCAGGGTAATTCACCACGTAGAAGATGACCGCCGCCATAGCCAGCGCGGCGCCGCCTACCATGTACCACCGCCGCAGCAGGAAGATCCGCACCCGTTTCTCTTTCATACGATCCCCATCCTTTCTGGTGTCCAGCCTATGCGTATCCAAAGGGAAAAATGCCCGACAGCGAACCGCTGCTTCTCCGATCCTGTAAATAGAAAGAGGGACGCCGGATCATCCGGTGTCCCTCTTTCTATGATTAAGCAAAAGAAAACATAAAGTTACAGCAGGAAGTCAGCGCTTTTTCGGCATGGAATTTGCAAGCGAAGGTATTGAATACATGGAGGAAAGGGCTTTATGCACACTCATGTGCGCGGCATACAGCCCGTTATACTCCGCCGCACATGCCCAATCCACCGGGAATGTGCCGGATATATCTGCACTGCTCTCCGTTTTTTCAGGAACGATGCCGCATGCCCGCTGCGCCAGCCATAGAAACGGTGCGGTTCATGATATGGTGCAGCCACCACTCCAGAGCCCCGCCGTACATCCCCATGGGACCGCCAGCCAGATAGAGACCCGGGATCACATGAGGATTGACCACAAGGCTGCCAGTGGGATCGTCAATAATCTTATCAGATACCAGAAAGCAGGTATCGGTGGTTCCCATGACGCTGATCAACACGTTTGCTGTTGTACCGCCGGCTCCCAAAATACCGCAGGACCCATCCACACTGCCTACAGCTACAGGGCAGGGGGCGTCCAGACCGAGTGTACGGCAAAGCTCGGGTGTCAATTCGCCCAACCGCTCCCACGGATCCATCAGGCGAGGCAGACGTGCATCGTCCAGACACATACGCTGCAGGCAATCGCTGCTCCAGCAGCGCTTTTCCACATCATAGAGCAAAGAGTAACTGGCTGTGGTGTGGTCAATGGCGGAGATCCCGGTCAGCTTGCAATTGACAAAGTCCTTGAGAGACAGGAACGCCTTGATTTTTCCGTAAAGCTCCGGCTCTTCCCGCTGTAACCGGCAGATCTTGAAGGCCAACTGTTCCGGGGCCACCCTGCGCCGCCATTCTGAGCCTGCTGCTGCCGATCGTTTCTGCGACCCGTAAGAGCCGCAAGCCCGTTGCCGCGAATGTTGAGCCTGAGGACTCCTCTGTTGAATAATCTGACAGTTCCTTCTTCAATAAGCTCGGACATGTTCCCAAGGGGGTGTCTGTGCTGCAGATCAGAAAGTTCTACTACCCCTACTATCTGGAGGCCGCTGAAGCGAAGCTTCTGCGGGCGGCGGGCCTGCCCACCCGCAGGGTGGTCTATACGGTGGCCATGGAGGGCGGCTTCGGCACCGTGCAGCAGATGAAGGGGCGTCCGGCGACCTCTTATGAGGAGGTGGATCCCTCCGCAGTGGTCGTGTGCAAGATCGACAAGGCGGGCGCCGATGCCAACGTAGCGAAATTCATCAAACAAGGACGCCGCGAATGACCGGATCGATCCGGCCCTCTTTTTCCCCGAGAATTCTCCGGCGGCAGATGAGCTGTAAGGCTGCAAAACCGGCCGATGCCGATCGGCCGGAGCGTGCGCCCATTTTCCGTAATGGGATAAAAAGAGAACAGAAGACAAAGAAAGCTGCAAAATCACCGGCAAGGTGATTTTGCAGCTTTTTTCTGATGTGCGTTCCATGAAGATAAGCGTATCTCGCAGGCCTTTATCGCCCCGTCCCGTTCTCGGCCGCGGCACCCGTGCTGCGCTCTTTTTCGTAATTCAGAGCTGTACGGCCTCACACGCGGATGTCTCCATCGGCGCCCTGCGCCTGACGCAGCAGCGGCGCACAGGCATCCAGAAACTGCCGCACCTGCTGGGGGCAGCGTCCGATGTAGCGCTGCGGCTCCATCAGCTGCTCCAGCTCCCCACGGCTCAGGCCGAAGGCAGGGTCCCCCGCCAGACGGTCCAGCAGATCGCAGGGCAGGCCCTCCTTCATGCGGGCCGTGGCAGCCATGGAGTGCCGCCGGATGATCTCGTGCAGCTGCTGGCGGTCGCCGCCGCGCTTTACAGCCTCCATCATCAGGTCCTCCGTGGCCAGAAACGGCAGGTACTCCCGCAGGGTGCGGTCCACGATGGCCTCGTTGACGTGCAGACCCGCCGTTACGTTCTGGCACAGGCGCAGTACCGCGTCGGCGCACAGGAAGCCCTCCGGCAGCGCGATACGGCGGTTGGCGGAATCGTCCAGCGTCCGCTCCATCCACTGCACGCTGGCGGTCATGGGCGCGTTCATGGCATCGGCCATCAGATAGCGGCTCAGGGAACATATGCGCTCACAGCGCATGGGATTGCGCTTATACGCCATGGCCGACGAGCCGATCTGGTCCGCTTCAAAGGGCTCCTCCAGCTGGCGGTCGTGCTGCAGCAGGCGGATGTCATTGGCCATGCGGTAGGCGCTCTGGGCGATACCGCTGAGACAGGAGAGGATGCGGCTGTCTACCTTGCGGGGATAGGTCTGGCCGCACACCGGAAAGCACTCTTTGAAGCCGAAGCTGGCGGCCAGACGGCGGTTCATCTCATCGATCTTGGCCTCGCCGCCGTCAAACAGGTCCATAAAGCTGGCCTCGGTGCCCGTGGTGCCGCGGCAGCCCAGGAATTTCAGCGTAGACAGCACGTGGTCCAGCTCCTCCACGTCCGCCAGCAGGTCCTGCATCCACAGCGTGGCCCGCTTGCCCACGGTGACGGGCTGCGCCGGCTGATAGTGGGTGTAGCCCAATGTCGGCGTGGCGGCGTATTTTTCCGCGAAGGCCGCCAGATTCGCCAGCACCGCCAGCAGATGTCTCCGCAGATAGACCAGTCCGTCCCGGTACAGGATCAGATCGGCGTTATCCGTGACGTAGCAGCTGGTGGCGCCCAGATGGATGATGCCCGCCGCCGATGGGGCCGCCTTGCCGTAGGCGTACACGTGGGCCATCACGTCGTGGCGCACCTCCCGCTCCCGCTGGGCGGCGATATCGTAGTCGATGTCGGTGATGTGGGCCTCCAGCTCCGCGGCCTGCGCCTCTGTGATGGGGAGCCCCAGCTCGTGCTGCACGCGGGCCAGCGCCGCCCACAGCCGCCGCCAGGTCTGGTAGCGGCTGTCGTCCGAGAACAGCCGCAGCATATAGTCCGAGGCGTAGCGGGACGCCAGAGGGGACTGGTAGGTGTCATGGGCCATGGTATCCCTCCTTATTTTATCTGACGATCAGGCTCTCCCGCTCGGCGCCCACGGAGACGTAGCCGATATGGCAGCCGATGGCCTGCTCCACATATTCCACATAGTCCCGGGCCGCCGCAGGCATGTCCTCCCAGGTCCGCACACCGGAGATGTCGCAGCACCAGCCGGGGCGGTACTCCATCACGGGCTTGGCCTTCGCCAGCACAGAGGGGAAGGGGAACTCGCGGGTGATCTCCCCGTCGATCTCATAGGCGGCGCAGACGGGGATCTCCTTCATATAGCTGAGGATGTCCAGCTTGGTCAGAGCGATGTTGGTGGCGCCCTGTACCTCCACGCCGTAGCGGGTGGCTACCAAATCGATGGGGCCCACGCGGCGGGGGCGTCCGGTCTTGGCACCGAACTCCGCGCCGGCCTGACGCAGCTCATCTGCCTCGGGGCCGAACCACTCGCAGGTGAACGGGCCCTCGCCCACGCAGGAGGAGTAGGCTTTCACCACGCCTACCACCTCATCGATTTTGGCGGTAGGCAGCCCCGCGCCAATGGGGCCGTAAGCGGCGATGGTGTTGGAGGACGTGGTATAGGGGTAGATGCCGTAGTCCAGGTCACGCAGCGCACCCAGCTGGCCCTCAAACAGGATGGACTTGCCCTCCGCCTGGGCCTGCCGCAGATAGCGGCCTGTGTCCGTTACATAGGGACGCACCTGCTGGGCGTAGGTGTCCAGCCAGGCGGTCATCTCCTCCATGGTATAGCCCTTGGCGCCGTAGACCTTCTGCAGGATCAGGTTCTTCCATTCCAGCAGATCCTGAAGGTGGGCCTTCAGGTGCTCCGGATACAGCAACTCACCGGCCTGAATGGTCTTTTTCTGGTATTTATCAGAGTAGAACGGGGCGATACCCTGCTTGGTGGAGCCGTATTGCTTGTCCTTCAGCCGCGCCTCCTCCAGCGCGTCCAGCTCCCGATGCCACGGCAGCAGCAGCGACGCACGGTGGCTGACCAGCAGGTTTTCCGGCGAGATGCCGACGCCCGCCGCGCGGATGGATTCCATCTCCGACACCAGATTCTCGCAGTCCAGCGCCACGCCGTTGCCCAGAATGTTCATCACACCGGCGCGGAAGATGCCGGAGGGCAGCAGGTGCAGGGCAAATTTGCCCATATCGTTGATGACGGTGTGTCCGGCGTTGCCGCCTCCCTGATACCGCACCACCACATCGTACTGTCCCGTCAGGTAGTCCACCATCCGGCCTTTTCCTTCGTCACCCCAGTTGATGCCTACGATCGCACAATTTGCCATGTCTGTATACCCTCCTGTTCTGCGTGTTTTCGTGTGTTTTTCGATACGTTTTTTCAAACGACAGTCCATTATACACGCCGCGGCAGGGTAAGGGAAGTATGGATTTTATATGTGATGCATAAGCGCAGGTGATGAAAGCCGCTGCCTGCCCCTGCTCCTGAAAAGCGGCGGGGCGGGGAATGTGCAGGCATGCCAGATATTTTCCACGGATATATATGCAATTTGTGCACAGTTACAAAAGCATTAAAATAGCGGATTTGCTCTTTACAAATTTGAAGAAGGGTGTATAATCATCCACATAAATTTGAATATAAAGAATATTTATTCTCCAAGTATACAAAGGCGGTGAGCGGGTATGGGAGAGAATATCATCGAGATCGCGGGCCTGCGCAAGAGCTTTGACCACGTGGAGGTGGTCAAGGGCGTGGACATGCAGGTTCATCAGGGGGAGTTCCTGACGCTGCTGGGGCCCTCCGGCTGCGGTAAGACCACCACGCTGCGGATGATCGCGGGGTTTGAGGAGGCAGACAGCGGACATATCACCATCGACGGACAGGAGGTCACCGCGCTGCCGCCCTACAAGCGGGCAGTCAACACAGTGTTTCAGAGCTACGCGCTGTTCCCGCTGATGAATGTCTATGACAACGTGGCCTACGGACTGACAGTGAAGCGGCTGCCCAAGGCGGAGATACGGGAAAAGGTGACGCAGGCGCTGCGCACCGTGCAGCTGGAGGGCTTCGAAAAGCGGCGGGTCAGCCAGATGTCGGGCGGCCAGTGCCAGCGCGTGGCCATTGCCCGAGCGCTGGTGAACGGACCGAAGGTGCTGCTGCTGGACGAGCCGCTGGGGGCGCTGGATCTGAAGCTGCGCAAGCAGATGCAGCTGGAGCTGAAGCGGCTGCAGAAGCAGCTGGGCATCACCTTTATTTATGTGACCCACGATCAGGAGGAGGCCATGACCATGTCCGACCGCATCGCCGTCATGTGCGCCGGCGAGATCCAGCAGATCGGCACGCCCTCCGAGATCTACAACGCACCGGCCACCCGCTTCGTGGCGGATTTCATCGGCGAATCCAACATCCTGCCGGCCACCGCCGCGGCGGTCCGGGGCGATACCTGCGTCTACACCACGCCTATGGGGCAGGTGCTGGGCGCGGCGGCTCACGTGTCGGAGGGGGAGACGGTGTACCTCTGCGTCCGGCCGGAGGCTGTCTGTGTGTCTGCGGAGCCGGTATCCGACTTCGGCATACAGATCACGGTGACGGACAACATCTGCACCGGCAATCTCATCAAGTCCATCGGCGTGGATGCGGACGGCCATGAGCTGCGCTTCTCCCGCCTGGCGGGCGCGGACGGCTTCTCCTGCGGAGAGACGCTGTACCCCTACTGGGACAGCGCCGCCTGCACGGTCATGCGGAAGTAGGCGGCGTCATGAAGAAAAAAGAAAAGAGACTGGCCGTGCTGGCCAGCGTAGGGCCCTACGCCGCAGAGACGCTGCTTCTGGTGGTGCTTCCGCTGCTGTATGTGTGCCTGATGAGCATCATGACGCGGCCGTCCTATGGCGGCGTGGAGTTCACGGTATCCTTCAACGGATACAGGGCCCTGTTTGAAAAGGCGTATCTGGTGGCTATCTGGAACAGTGTGCGGATGTCGCTGGTGTCCACGGTCATTATCCTGCTGGTGTCCTACCCCATGGCCTACATGCTGTCGCGGTGCAGCCGCCGCGTGGCGTCCAACCTCATCATCCTGATGATGATCCCGTACTTTACCAACAGCCTGATCCGGCTGTACAGCTACATCACTCTGTTCAACACGAAGGGCATCCTCACCGGTATTCTGGCCAGACTGGGGATGACGTGGAGCGCCGATTTTCTATACAGCGAAAGCGCCGTGGTGCTGGGGCTGGTGTACGTCTGCATCCCCTATGCGGTGCTGCCCATGTACTCGTCCATCGAGCGGCTGGACAAGGCGCTGCTGGAGGCGTCCTATGATCTGGGGGCGGGGCGTGTCAAAACGTTTTTCAGGATCACGCTGCCCATGACCATGCCCGGTGTGTACGCCGCGGCCATCATCTCCTTTGTGCCGTCCATCGGCAACTACTTCGTGGCGGACGTGCTGGGCGGCAGCAAGACGCTGCTGATCGGAAACCTCATCAAGGATCAGTTCATGTCCTCCCGCAACTGGCCGCTGGGCAGCGCACTGTCGGTGTTCCTGATCGCGGGCACCATGATCCTGGTATATCTGTACGCCCGCGTCAGCAGGGCCGACGTGATGGAGGGGGGCCTATGAACCGCGTGAAAAAGAAAAGCATCGGCGATAAGCTGGGCGTGATATACGCGGTGCTGCTGTTCGCCTTTATCTACATCCCCACCGTGATCATGGTGGTGTATTCCTTCAACCAGCAGCCCAGCAACAAGTGGTGGACGGGCTTTACCACCGAGTGGTACGGCAAGCTGTTCCGGGACGCGCAGCTGTGGCAGTCCTTCAGCCTTTCGCTGAAGATCTCGCTGCTGTCCACGCTGATCGTGGTGATCATCGGCACGCTGGGCGCCATGGGCCTGACGCGCTACCGGTTCTTCGGACGGAACGCCCTGACCTATTCGGTGTACCTGCCCATGATCGTCCCGGGTGTGGTGTTCGCGGTGCCTCTGATGGCGCTGCTGGTGCTCATGGGCCTGAAAAAGGGCTTCTGGGCCGTGGTGCTGGGAAACGTGATTTTGATGCTGCCCTATATGATCCTGACGGTGCGGACCCGCTTTCTGGGACTGGACCGCTCGGTGGAGGAGGCCAGCATGGATCTGGGCGCCAGCGGAGTAGAGACGTTCTTCCGCATCACGCTGCCGTCTATCGCCCCGGGCATCTTCACCGGCGCACTGCTGAGCTTTGCGCTGACGCTGGATGACGTGGTCATGGCGGACTTCCTGGCCGGACCCAACTGCCTCACGTTCCCCATGAAGATCTACAACTCCATCCGCAAGGGCGTTTCACCGGAGATCAACGCTCTGGAGACGATCATATCCGGCCTGATTTTTCTGGGAGTTGCCGTCTATCTGCTGCTGAAGGGCAGGCAGGACCGCGCTGCCGCAAAAATAGAACCATTCCATCAAACACAAACAGAGAATTAGGAGAAAGGAGCTCACAAACATGAAGAAGAAGCTTTTGGCCGCGCTGCTGGCCCTGGGAGTGCTGGCATCCCTCACCGCCTGCGGCGGGAAGCAGAAGACCCAGCAGGATGCCGCCGCCGACGGCGACACCGGCTACGCCGATTCCATCAACATTCTGGTCTACCCCGACTATGTGTCCGAGGATGTGCTGGCCGCCTTTGAACAGGAGTACGGCATTCAGGTGAACATCACCTACCTGTCCTATGAGGAGGACAACATCACCCGCGTGGAGACCGGCGACGACTTCGACATCATCAATCCCTGCCAGGAAACGGTACACCAGATGCTGCAGGAAAACCTGCTGCAGAAGATCGACAAGAGCAAGATCCCCAATCTGGCCAACCTGTACGATGAATTCAACACCTATGACTACCCCGGCGAGGAGGATTACAGCGTTCCCTACATGTGCGGCTCCATGTCCATCATCGTGAACAAGGATACCTGCCCCATCGAGATCACCAAGTGGTCTGATCTGGCGGACCCCGCCCTGAAGGGGCAGATCGTCTCCACAGACATCGACCGCCGGTTCGTGGCCACCACTCTGGCGGAGAATGGCTTTGACCCCAACAGCGAGAACCAGGCGGATCTGGACGCCGTGTTCGATTGGCTGTGCCAGTTCAACAGCAACGTGAAGGTCTATGACAACGGCGCGCCCCGTACCTCTCTGGAAAACGGCGACTGCAGCGTGGCCTTCACCTATACCACCGACTATGTGCTGGTCAAGCAGGAGGACCCCGATGGCAATTATGAGCTGATCACCCTGCCCGATGGCTGGTATTCCAGAGGCGAGTGGATGCTGGCCATTCCGGCCTCCAGCACCAAGGCCGAGGAGGCTGAGCTGCTCATCAACTATATCCACGACGCCAAGAACTACGCCGACAATGTCATGAAGTACCCCGGCGTGCCGGTGAACGAGGCCTGCATCGACTACCTGACCGACGAGTACAAGGAGCTGTTCAAGGCGTTTGACATCCCCGAGAGCGCGAATTTCTTCACACTGTCCTCTCTGTCCTCCGAGAGCCTGGAGATGTACGACCTGTTCATCTCCAACGTGATGGCCAGCTCCAACGGCTGATAGGAGTGCTGCATCATGAAAAAGATCAGGATCACCGTCATGCGCATGGCGTCCTATCCGGACCTGTCCGCCGCGTATGAAAACCCGCTGGAGCATGCCTGCGATATGCAGCTGGGGCAGGTGTTCATCGCGGACGGCTGGCGCCAGCCGGAGGGGATGTGCGACAGCGCCTGGTCCAGCATCTCACCCTTCGTGATGACGCTGGCCTACGGCGGGAGCGATATCTATAAGGGGTGGATGAAGAACAAGAAAAGCGCCATGGTGTCCTGCAACGACGGGTTCCGTCCCGTGAGCTTCTACATCGAGGCGCTGGAGGAAGAAGCCTCCGACTGGTTCTGACGCGGGACGTCTCCACCTGCAAAACAAAAAAGATCCCCCTGCTTTCCCTGTCAGCGAAAGCAGGGGGACCATTGCGCTGTCATCACCCCATACGGCCCGCCTGCATCGCACAGAGCCGGCGGCGGGAGGGGAGAAATTTTTGTGTAGATGGGAAAAGTGCGGATGTCCTCTTGACGGGGAGAAAAAAATAGCATACAATTCACCTATATTTCAGCAGGAGGTGTGCTGCCATGGCTCGCTGCGCGATGCGTTCCGGTAATGCCGTGGTGAAGTGCGCCCATTCTGCCCCTGCACAGACTGATTTCGGCTTTACGTGCAGCGTGCCCTTTGGCGCGCTGCACTTTTTTGGCTTTTTCGCCTTTACCGGCAAGGAAACGCCTCTGGGAGCCTGTGTCTGAACGTGCGGTAGAAAACCGGCATATTCGCGTCTTGAACGGCCTTCCAGACAGGAGGACCGATTTTTTTGTGCTAGGAAAGGTTGTACAACAATGAGTGAGCTGGATCAGATCAGAGAGAATATCAACAGCATTGACGAGCAAATGGCGCAGCTGTTCCAGAAGCGCATGGAGATGAGCGCCCGGGTGGCGGATTTCAAGAAGGAGCGGGGACTGTCCATTCGGGACGCCGAACGGGAGCGGGAGCTGATCGACCGCAGCCGCAGGAGCATCCGGGATCCGGCGGTGGCCGCGTACTACGTGCAGTTCCTGCGGGGCATTTTGGACCTGTCCTGCGCCTACCAGAGCAAGCTGCTCAACGGTATGAAGGTGGCGTACAGCGGCGTGAAGGGGGCCTACGGCTATCTGGCGGCGCGGCGTATGTTTCCGGAGGCGCAGCTCATCGCCTACCCCGACTTTGCCGCGGCCCACAGGGCGGTGGAGCTGGGAGAGGCGGACAGCGTGGTGCTGCCGCTGGAGAACAGCTGCGCCGGCGAGGTAGGCGCCGTGATGGACCTGCTGTTCTCCGGCGAGCTGTATATCAACCAGGTGCTGGACATGGAGATCGACCACAGCCTGCTGGGCGTGGAGGGGGCTGCGGCGGACACGGTCAGGACCGTGGTCAGCCATCCCCAGGCGCTGCGGCAGTGCGATGACTACATTCGGAGCCACGGCTATGCGGCGGAGCCCTACTCCAACACAGCGGCGGCCGCGGAATATGTGCGCCGGGCCAATGACCCCGCACTGGCGGCCATCGCCTCCGAGGACGCGGCGGAGGTGTTCGGCCTGCGGGTGCTGGAGCGGGGCATCAACACCATGCGGACCAATACCACCCGCTTTGCCGCGCTGTCCCGTACCCAGAACCAGCCGGAGACCACCAAAAAGCGGGAGGACGAGAACTTTGTGCTGGTGTTCACCGTGCAGAACGACGCCGGCTCGCTGGCGCAGACGCTGAACATCATCGGCGCCCACGGCTACAATATGCGTACCCTGCGGAGCCGCCCCATGAAGGGGCTTTCGTGGAAGTACTTCTTCTACGTGGAGGCCGAGGGCTGCATCAACAACACCAATGGCCGCGAGATGCTGCAGGAGCTGTCCGCCACCTGCGCCAAGCTCCGGCTGGTGGGCGCGTACTACGCCAACAACATCTGAGGAGAGAAGCCATGGTCATTTCCGTTTCACTGGGAGCGCAGAGCTATCCCATCCTGCTGGAGGCAGGCGCACTGGCCCGGGCGGGGCAGCACTTGTCTCTGGCGCGGCGGGTGCTGGTGGTGACTGACAGCGGCGTGCCGCAGGAGTACGCCCGGACGGTGGCGGGCGCGTGCCGTCAGGCCCGCATCTGCACGCTCCCCGCCGGAGAGAACAGCAAAAATATGGACAATTACCAGCGCCTCCTGCGGGAGATGCTGGCCCTGGGCATGGATCGCGGTGACTGCGTGGCCGCCGTGGGCGGCGGCATGGCGGGGGATCTGGCGGGCTTCGCCGCCGCCACCTACATGCGGGGCGTGGATTTCTACAACCTGCCCACCACACTGCTGGCCCAGGTGGACTCCTCCGTCGGCGGTAAGACCGCCATCGACATGGACGGCGTGAAGAACATCGTGGGCGCGTTCCACCAGCCCCGTGCCGTGCTGATCGACACGGACACCCTCCGTTCGCTGCCGCCGCGGCAGATGGCCGCGGGACTGGCCGAGAGTGTGAAGATGGCCGTGACCTGCGATGCGGCGCTGCTGGCGCTGATCGAGAACAGCGCCGACCTGACGGCGGACCTGCCGGAGATCATCGCACGCTCTCTGGCCATCAAGGCGCGGGTGGTGGAGCAGGACCCCACGGAGCAGGGGCTGCGCCGCGTGCTGAATTTCGGGCACACCATCGGCCACGCCATTGAAAGCTGTGCGGGAGGGGAGCTCCTCCATGGCGAGTGCGTGGCGCTGGGTATGCTGCCCATGTGCGCGCCGGCGCTGCGGCATCGGCTGGCGGGCATCCTGCGGAAGTGCGGCCTGCCCACGACCTGCGGCTTTACGGCCCGGCAGCTGCTGCCATACCTGCGACACGACAAAAAGGCCGCCTCCGGCGAGATCCGCATCGTGCTGGCGGACGAGGCGGGCGCATTCCGCATGGAAAAAGAGACGCCGGAGGAGATACTCCGGCGCTGGGAGGGAGCAGAGACATGAAAAATACCTTTGGACAGGCGGTGACGCTGACCATTTTCGGGGAGAGTCACGGCCCTGCCGTGGGCGTGGTGCTGGACGGTCTGGCCCCGGGACTGCCGGTAGACGAGGAGTGCATCCGCCGCCAGCTGGCCCGCCGCCGTCCCGCCACGGCGCTGGACACCCCGCGGCAGGAGCCGGATCGCTATCAGATCCTCAGCGGCGTGTTTCAGGGGCGCACCACCGGAACGCCGGTGGCCATCATCATCCCCAACGAGAACGTGCGCAGCGGGGACTATGCCTATGGGCTGGCGCGGCCCTCCCACGCGGACTATGCCGCCTACTGCAAATACCACGGCTATGAGGACTGGCGGGGCGGCGGCCATTTTTCCGGCCGCGTCACCGCGCCGCTGGCGGCGGCAGGTGCCATCCTGCTGTCCGCGCTGGCAGGCGTGGGCGTCACCGTGGGTACTCACATCCTGCGCTGCGGCGACGTGTGGGACCGGCCCTTCGCGGCGGAGGCTGCATCGGACGTGGCGGCTCTGCAGGAGGCGCCGTTTCCCACCCTGACCCATGAGGCGGCGCAGGCCGTGGGGGAGAGGATATTACAGGCCAGAGAACGGCAGGACAGCGTGGGCGGCATCACCCAGACCGCCGTGTGCGGCCTGCCCGCCGGCGTGGGCGAGCCGTGGTTCGACAGCGTGGAGAGCCTTCTGAGCCACGCGGTGTTCTCCATCGGCGGCGTTAAGGGCATTGAGTTCGGCGGCGGCTTTTCCATGGCCTGCGGCAGCGGTTCGGAGGTCAACGACCCGTTCCGCATGCGGGACGGGCGGGTGGTGACGGCCACCAACCACAACGGCGGCATCAACGGCGGCATCACCAACGGTATGGATGTGGTGTTCCAGTGTGCCGTGAAGCCCACGCCGTCCATCGGACAGCCCCAGCAGACCGTGGACTTTCTCCGCATGCGGGACGCGGAGCTGACCATCCATGGCCGCCACGATCCGGCCATCATCCGCCGTATCTGCCCCGTGCTGGACAGCGTGACGGCGCTGGTGCTGTGCGACCTGCTGGCCCAGCGCTTCGGCACGGACTATTTTATAAAGGAGGCAGGGCGATGAGATGCGGACTGATCGGCCGGCGGCTGGGGCACAGCTACTCCTGCCAGATCCACCATGCGCTGGCGGATTACAGCTATGAACTCTGGGAACTGGAGCCGGAGGAACTGGCCGGCTTTCTGGAAAAACGGGATTTCGCGGGCATCAATGTGACCATCCCCTATAAGGAGCAGGTCATTCCTTATCTGGACGAGCTCAGCAAGACGGCGCGGGCCATCGGCGCGGTGAACACCGTGGTGAACCGGAACGGCAGGCTGGTGGGCGACAACACGGACCTGCCGGGAATGCTGGCGCTCATCCGCCGCATGAGACTGACGCTTGTCGGCAAGAAGGTGCTCATCCTGGGCACCGGCGGCACCTCCAAGACCGCACAGGCCGCCGCGGCGCAGCTGCATGCCGCGGAGATATACCGCGTGTCCCGCTGCGGCAAGGGCGACGCCATCACCTATCAGCAGGCGGCGGCGGAACACGGCGACGCGGCCTTTATCATCAACACGACGCCCTGCGGCATGTACCCCGATGTGGACGCCTGCCCCGTGGATCTGGAGGATTTCCCCCGGCTGGAGGGCGTGGTGGACGCGGTGTATAACCCCCTGCGCACCGATCTGGTGCTGAACGCCCGGCGGCGGGGCATCGCCGCAGAGGGCGGCCTCTACATGCTGGCGGCGCAGGCCGCCTATGCCGGCGCCCTGTTTCGGGGCTGCACGGCATCGCAGGCGGAGATCGACCTGGCCTATCAGACGGTGCGGCGGCAGATGGAGAACATCGTGCTCATCGGCATGCCCACCTCCGGCAAGACCACGGTGGGGCAGCTGCTGTCGCAGCGCACCGGCAAGACCTTCATGGACACGGACGCCATGGTGGAGCAGGCGGTGGGCATGACCATCCCTGCCTATTTCGCGGCGGAGGGCGAGAGCGCTTTCCGGCAGCGGGAGCAGGAGGCGGTGGCGGCTGCGGCCGGCGCAGGCGGCAGGGTCATTGCCACCGGCGGCGGCGTCATCCTGCGGGAGGAGAACCTCCGCGCGCTGCGCCGCAGCGGGCGGCTCGTCTTTCTGGACCGCTCGCTGGACAAGCTGACTGCGGCGGCGGACCGGCCCCTTTCCGCCGATACCGACGCGCTGCGCTGCCGGTACGCCGAGCGGTACGACCTCTACTGCGCGGCGGCGGACCTCTGTGTGGATGGGGACGGCACACCGGAGGAGACCGCAGCGCAGATCGAAAAGGAGTGGACGACATGAAGATACTGGTTATCAACGGACCGAACCTGAACCTGCTGGGCGTGCGGGAGCCGGCCATCTACGGCAGCGGCACCTATCAGGAGCTGCTGGCGCTGATCCGTGCCCACGCGGAGAAAAACGGCGCAGAGGTGTCCTTTTTCCAGTCCAATCACGAGGGGGCGCTGGTGGATGCCATCCAGCAGGCGTATTTCGATGGCGTGGAGGGCATCATCCTCAACCCCGCGGCGTACACCCACACCAGCGTGGCGCTGCTGGATGCGCTGAAGGCCGTGGCCATCCCCACGGTGGAGGTACACATTTCCGATGTTTCCCGGCGGGAGGACTTCCGCCGGCGCAGCTATGTCCGTCCGGCCTGCGTGGCCACGGTGATGGGCAGGGGCTTCGCGGGGTATCTGGACGCCATGGACATCCTGCTGAAGGGGGCGCGACGCCCGTGACCGTGACCATATACCCGGGCAGGGCGGCGGGCACAGCAGCCGCGCCGCCGTCCAAAAGCTGCGGGCACCGGATGCTCCTGTGCGCCGCTCTGGCCGCAGGAGAGAGCCGGATCGACGGCATCGCCCGGAGCCAGGACATGCTGGCCACCATGGACTGCATCCGCGCCATGGGCGGGGCCTGCCGCCTGGAGGGGGAGACGGCCGGTGTCACCGGCACCGGCGGCGCTGTTCGGCCCAATGGGACGTATCCCTGCCGTGAGAGCGGCAGCACCCTGCGCTTCTGCATCCCCGCAGCGCTGCTGTCCGGCGGACGCGCCGTGTTCACCGGCGCGCCGCGGCTGATGGAGCGGGGCGTGGGCATCTACGAGGAGCTGCTGGGCCAGAGGGGCATCACGGTGGAGAAAACGCCGGAGTCCGTCACGTTTTCGGGGCGGCTGACGGCGGGGAGCTACACGCTGCGGGGCGATGTCAGCAGCCAGTTCGTCACCGGCTCGCTGCTGGCGCTGCCGCTGCTGCCGGAGGACAGTACGCTCCGCGTTCTGCCGCCGGTGGAGAGCCGGCCCTACATCGACATCACGCTGGACATCATGGCGTCCTTCGGTGTCACCGTGATGGAGCGGGAACGAAATTTCTTTTATATCCCCGGCGGGCAGCGGTACGGGAGCCGCTGCGCGGCGGTGGAGGGCGACTGGTCCAATGCCGCCTTCCTGCTGGCGTTGGGCGGCGGCGTCCGCGTCAGCGGTCTGCGTCCGGACAGCCTGCAGGGCGACCGCGTGTGCCGGGAGATGCTGCGCCGTCTGGAACACCCGGGCGCGGTGCTGGATCTGTCCGCCTGCCCCGATCTGGGGCCGGTGCTGTTTGCCGCTGCGGCCCAGCGCTGCGGGGCCGTGTTCACCGGCACACGCCGCCTGCGCATCAAGGAGAGCGACCGCGCGGCGGACATGGCGCAGGAGCTTGCCAAATTCGGCGCGCAGGTGACAGTGGAGGAGGACCGCGTGACGGTGCTGCCGCGCCCGCTCCACGCGCCCAATGAGGAGCTGGAGGGCCACAACGACCACCGCATCGTGATGGCGATGGCGGTGCTGTGCGCGTCGCTGGGCGGCACGATCCGCGGCGCGGAGGCCGTGAATAAGAGCTATCCGGATTTTTTCCGCACACTGCGGGCACTGGGGCTGCGCATGGACGTGCGGCCCTGAGACCCTTGAAAGGAAGGGTACATGCCCATGAACATGGAATTCAAGCGTAAGCTGCCTGCGCCCCGGACCGTGAAGGATATGTATCCGGGACGGAGGAGATGGCGCAGAACAAGCGGGAAAACGACCGGCAGATACAGGCTGTCATCACCGGCGGGGACCCGCGGCTGATGCTGCTCATCGGCCCCTGCTCCGCTGACAGGGAGGACGCCGTGCTGGAATATGCCGCCCGCCTGCGGTGGACGGGCGGACCGCTTTTGTCCGCGCTCTCCGCAGAACGCCTAAATTCTACTGACAGGAAACCTCTGCTTTTTGCACATTTTCCGTCTGGCGCACGGCCCCAACGCCGTGTATAATAAGGGGTAAAATAAGTCCGCGCCCGATGCGCGGCAGGAAGGAGCAATTTGGCCATGCAGACCACGCAGCTGAAAAAGGTACTGGTTGCCAACCGCGGTGAGATCGCGGTCCGCATTTTCCGTGCCTGTTACGATCTGGGCCTCCACACGGTGGCCATTTATTCCAACGAGGACACCTATTCTCTGTTCCGCACCAAAGCGGACGAGGCGTATCTGGTGGGGGAGAAGAAGTCCCCGCTGGGTGCCTATCTGGACATCCCGGGCATTATCGGTCTGGCCCGCCGCCGCGGCGTCACTGCCATCCACCCGGGCTACGGCTTCCTGTCCGAGAACGCCGACTTTGCCCGCGCCTGCGAGGAAAACGGTATCCTGTTCGTGGGACCGTCCTCCGATGTGCTGGCAAAGATGGGCGATAAGCTCAGTGCCAAGGAGATCGCCATCCAGTGCGGCGTGCCCATCATACCGGGCTGCACCGAGCCCTTGAAGGACGGCGACGACGCGCTGGAGAAGGCCCTGAGCTTCGGCTTCCCCGTCATCCTGAAGGCAGCCGCCGGCGGCGGCGGCCGCGGCATGCGCCGCTGTGACAGACCCGAGGAGGTCAAGACCGCCTATGAGCTGGTACACAGTGAGGCGGAGAAGTCCTTCGGCTGCGGCGACATCTTCATGGAGAAGTATCTGGTGGAGCCAAAGCACATCGAGGTGCAGATCCTGGCCGACCGGTACGGCAACGTCTATCATCTGGGCGAGCGCGACTGCTCCCTCCAGCGCCGCTATCAGAAGGTGGTGGAGTTCGCCCCCGCCTGGTCCGTGCCCCAGGAGACGGTGGAGGCCCTGCGCCGCGACGCGGTGAAGATCGCCAAGTCCGTGGGCTATGTCAGCGCCGGTACCGTGGAGTTCCTGGTGGACAAGTCCGGCAACTACTATTTCATTGAGATGAACCCCCGCATTCAGGTGGAGCACACCGTTACTGAGATGGTCACCGGCGTGGACATCGTGCGGGCCCAGCTGCTGGTGGCCGCAGGCTATCCCCTGAGCTGCCCGGAGATCGGCCTGACCAGACAGGAGGACGTACACTTTGACGGCTACGCCGTCCAGTGCCGCGTTACCACGGAGGATCCCTCCAACAACTTCGCCCCCGACAACGGCAAGATCACGGCGTATCACTCCCCCGGCGGCTTCGGCGTCCGTCTGGACGGCGGCAACGTGGGCGTGGGTACCGTCATCTCTCCGTACTACGACTCGCTGCTGGTGAAGGTCACCAGCTGGGATCGCACGTTCCCTGCCGTGTGCCGCAAGGCCGCCCGCGCCATCAACGAGGTCCGTGTCCGCGGCGTCAAGACCAACATCCCCTTTGTCACCAATATCCTGGCCCATCCCACGTTCATCAGCGGTCAGTGCCACACCAAGTTCATCGACGAGACGCCGGAGCTGTTTGAGATCGTGGACTCCCGCGACCGCGCCACCCGCGTCCTGCGCTATATCTCCGAGATCCAGGTGGCCAATCCCAACGCCGAGCGCAAGCAGTACGACATCCCCCGCTTCCCGCAGGCAAAGGAGCCGCTGGGCCCGGGCCTGAAGCAGCTGCTGGACGCCGAGGGCCCCGAGGCCGTGAAGCGGTGGGTGCTGGACCAGAAGAAGCTGCTGCTCACCGACACCACCATGCGGGACGCCCACCAGAGCCTGCTGTCCACCCGTATGCGCACCCGCGACATGGTCAAGGGCGCCGATGGCGTGGCCGACATCCTGCGGGACTGCTTCTCGCTGGAGATGTGGGGCGGCGCCACCTTCGACGTGGCCTACCGCTTCCTCCACGAGTCCCCGTGGGAGCGCCTGCGTCTGCTGCGGGAGAAGATCCCCAACATCCCGTTCCAGATGCTGCTGCGCGGCTCCAATCTGGTGGGCTACGCCAACTATCCCGACAATCTGGTGCGGGCCTTCGTGGAGGAGGCCGCCCAGCGGGGCATCGATGTGTTCCGCGTCTTTGACTCCCTGAACTGGATCCCGGGCATGGAGGTGGCCATGGAGGAGGTCCTCCGCCAGAACAAGCTGCTGGAGGCCACCATGTGCTACACCGGCGATATTCTGGACGAGACCAAGGACAAGTACACCCTGAAATATTATGTCAACCTCGCCAAGGAGCTGGAGAAGCGGGGCGCCCATATGCTGGCCATCAAAGACATGTCCGGTCTGCTGAAGCCCTACGCCGCCAAGAAGCTGGTGTCCACCCTGAAGCAGGAGGTGGGCCTGCCCATCCACCTGCACACCCACGACACCACCGGCAACCAGGTGGCAGCCCTGCTGATGGCCGCCGAGGCCGGGGTGGACGTGGTGGACGTGGCCTGCGCCCCGCTGGCGGGCCTCACCAGTCAGCCCTCGTTGGACGCGGTAGTGGCCGCGCTCCACGGTACGGAGCGCGACACCGGCCTGGACCTGCGCCGTGTGCAGGAGCTCAGCAACTACTGGGCCGACGTGCGCCTGCGCTACGAGAATTTCGACCACGGCCTGAAGACCAATACCACCGATATTTACCGCTATGAGATCCCCGGCGGTCAGTACACCAATCTCCGCCCCCAGGTGGAGTCTCTGGGCCTTGGCGACCGGTTCGAGGAAGTCAAGGAGATGTACAAGACCGTCAACGACATGCTGGGCGACCCCGTGAAGGTCACGCCGTCGTCCAAGGTGGTGGGCGATCTGGCCATCTTCATGGTGCAGAACGACCTGACGCCGGAGAACATTGTCCGCCGCGGCGAGGCACTGGCCTTCCCTGACTCCGTGGTGTCCTACTTCAAGGGCATGATGGGCCAGCCCGCCTGGGGCTTCCCCAAGGACCTGCAGAAGGTGGTCCTCAAGGGCGAGGAGCCGATCACCTGCCGCCCGGGTATGCTGCTGCCGCCGGTGAACTTCGACCAGCTGCGCCGGGAGGTGGAGCAGTTCCACGAGGGCCCGGAGAAGAAGGATCTGATCTCCTACGCCATGTATCCCAAGGTATACGAGGACTTCTGCCGCCACCGCAAGGAGTACGGCTACATCACCCGCATGGGCAGCCACGTGTTCTTCAACGGAATGGCCCTGGGCGAGACCAACAAGATCAACATCGAGGACGGCAAGACGCTGGTCATCAAGTACCTGGGTCTGGGCGACCACAACAGCGACGGCACCATCAACGTCCAGTTCGAGCTCAACGGTATGCGCCGCGAGGTGACGGTCCGTGACCCCAACGCCTCGGAGCAGACGCGGCAGGCCACGCTGGCCGACGAGTCCGACCCCATGCAGGTGGGCTCCTCCATCCCCGGCATGGTGTCCAAGGTCTGCGTCAAGCAGGGCGACCATGTGGAGAAGGATCAGGTGCTGGCCATTATCGAGGCCATGAAGATGGAGACCGCCATCACCGCCCGTACTGCCGGTACGGTGCAGGCCATCCGCATCAAGGAGGGTCAGCCCGTCAAGGCCAGAGAGCTGCTGATGACGCTGGCATAAATATGCGATAGTACGCAATACCCCGCAGCGGTTGCCGCTGCGGGGTATTTGTTTCTCGTTCCATTGTGCGCAAATTTCAGACAAAACCGCCGAAATGTGTAGTTTTTTCCGCAGGGTACTCTGTATAATGAATACTGCGGTTTTTCGCGCAAGAAACATACACCGGCGCAGCTTCATACCGCGCCGCTGTGGGAGGACATATGCGTAATATCTGGACGATCTTCAAAACGGACATCCGCACGCTGAGCAGGTGCTTTTTCGCCTGCGTGGTGGTGCTGGCCATCGCCCTGCTGCCCAGCCTGTACGCCTGGCTGAACATCTACTCCAACTGGGACCCCTACGGCAGCACCGGCGGCATCTCCATTGCGGTGGCTTCGCTGGATCGGGGCTATACGGACGGCGGTGAATACGTCAACAAGGGCCGCGACGTGCTGGAGGATCTCAAGACCGCCACCTCCATCAACTGGGTCATTGTGAACACGGAGAAGGAGGCCACCGACGGCGTCTGCGCCGGTGATTACTACGCCGCCGTGGTCATCGATGAGGACTTCTCCCGCAAGATGTACCGCATGTTCACGGACTGGAACGGCCGGCCCGCCATCACTTACTACGAAAACGCCAAGAAGAACGCTGTGGCCACCAAGATCACCGACACGGCGGTGGAGACGCTGAAGCGCTCCATCAGCGAGAACTATCTGGAGGTGCTGATCGGCGGCGTCATGGAGCAGAGCAACCTGCTGGCCGCCGACCTGACGGAGACGGACCCCGAGACCGCCGTAAAGGGCCTTCTGTATCAGGCGCAGGACATGCTCACCGGCTGCCGCGGTATGATGGACGCCTTCCGCGCCGCAGGGGGCAGCGGCATCTCCTCCGCCGATGCGGAGGCCCTGGCCGCCGCCATTGCCGACATCAATAAAAACCTGCCCTCCGGCTCGGAGCTGGAGGCCACCGCCGCGGAGCTGCAGCACGCGCTGTATACCGCGCTGGCCAAGGTGGAGCGGGCGCTGGACCGCCTGGACGGGATACAGGACAGCGCGGAGCTGCCCGACGTGCAGCAGCAGCTGACAGCCGCCGCAGCGGAGATGGGGCGGCTCAGCGGCCGCCTGACCTCGCTGGCCGACAGGCTGGAGGATTCCGCCCTGTCCGGCGGGCATCTTGTCTCCGCCCAGATCGCCCGGCTCCGGACGCTGGCGGGGAAGTGCAGCCAGCTGCAAAGCGACCTGAACGCTCTGGCCGCTGCCAGCGATGTCAGCGGTCTGCTGGATGACTGCGGTGCCCTGACGGACGCCATCCGCGGCCTCACCGGCGGTCTGCCCGTCACGGACAGCGACCTGCGCCGCCAGCTGGACACCGTGGTGTCCGATGTGTCCGACACCCTCTCCGGCGTCAGGACCCTGTCCGCCGATGCCAGGGCGCTGCAGGCCGCTCTGTCCGACACCACGGCGGCGCTGAACACCACCGTGGACCTGCTGCGTCCCGCAGCGGAGCGCATGGTGAGCGCCCTGTCCGACACCATCGACAAGCTGGAGGGCCTGTCCGCCGACGAGTATATGGATATGCTGCTGGAGATACTGGGCGGCGACCCCATCGCGTACAGCCAGTATTTCCCCCAGATGGTGCAGACCACCGTTCATAAGGTCTATCCCATCGAGAACTACGGCTCCGCCATGGCGCCGTTCTATACCACGCTGGCCATTTGGGTGGGCTGCGTCATCCTGTCCACCCTCATCAAGGTCCACGCCCGCACCGACGGGCTTATCGACCCCACACCGGCGGAGCTGTACTTTGGCCGCTATCTGTTCTTCTTCCTGCTCAGCCAGATACAGGCGGCCGTCATTGTCACCGGCGACCTGTACCTGCTGGGTATCCAGTGCGAGCAGCCAGGCCTGTTGTACCTGACGGCGTCCCTGACTGCCTTCACCTTCAGCCTGCTGATCTACTCGCTGGCCCTGTCCTTCGGCGACGTGGGCAAGGCGCTGGTGGTGGTCGTCATGGTCATGCAGATCGCCGGCTCCTCCGGCACGTTCCCCATCGAGCTGCTGCCGGAGATCTACCAGAAGATTTACCGTTTCTTCCCATTCCCCTATGCCATCGACGCCATGCGCGAGTGCATCTGCGGCCTGTACGGCGACTACTACATCCGGCAGCTTGCCTTTCTGCTGCTGTTTGTCGCGGCGGCACTGCTCATCGGCCTGCTGGTTCGCCGCCCCTTCATGGGCCTGAACCGGTTCATGGAGGAGAAGCTGGAGGAGACGGAGCTGCTGTAAAGGAGGCGCACGACCCATGTCAACAGAACGCGACTACCAGAAATTGTACGACCGCCTGCTGGAGGAGGTTGGCGCGCTGCACCGCGCCAACCAGCACCGTATTCGCAGCGGCCTGCGGGCCCTGCTGGCCGTTACCGTGGGGCTGATGCTCCTGATGTTCCTGGCCGACGGCAATAAAGTGTTTACCCTGATGCTGTGGATATTGTCCATGTTCGCCGTGGCGGCGTACCTCATCGCCGTGGAGTATATGGACTACGAGCTGCAAAAGAAGCTGCGGGACATCGCCCAGCTGCAGGAGGACGTTTTCGACGGGCTCATAGAGCTGCCGGAGCTGCCCGCCGCGCCGCGTCTGCCCCATACGCGGCTGCGCCGCCGGGGCAAGCGGGAGGCCCTGCCGGAGACCGCCGTTCCCGCGACGGCTCCCGCTGCGCCGGAGACTATTGACGGACCGGCGGAGCCTGTCCCTGTGACGGAGCCTGCCCCCGCGGCACAGCCTGTCCCCGCGGAGCAGGCCGCCGCACCGGCGGAGCCTGCCAGGCCCGCCGGCCCCTGCGTCACCCTGCCCTCCGGCTGGGAGCACGTGCTGGAGGACCCCAACAGGCTGGCGGACGATCTGGCGCTGCTGACCCGCGCGCTGCAGACTCTGTCCGACGACCTGCGCCGCCCGACGGCTGACCGTGAAAAGGAGGGGGAGCGGTGAAACAGATCTGGAACATTTTCCGCGCCGACTGGAAGCGCCTGACCGCCAGCGTAGTGGCCGTGGTGGTCATGCTGGGACTGTGCCTGGTGCCCTGCCTGTATGCGTGGTTCAACATCCTGTCCAACTGGGACCCCTACGGCACCGCCTCCACCAGCCGCATCAAGGTGGCCGTGGCCAGCGAGGACGACGGCTGCGATGTGCTGGGCCTTCATGTCAACATCGGCGAGCTGGTGCTCCGTGGGCTGGAGAGCAACGACCAGATGGGCTGGGTCTTTGTGGATGGTGCCCAGACGGCGCTGGACGGCGTGAACGCCGGCGACTACTACGCCGCGCTGATCCTGCCGCCGGAATTCACCGGCGACTTCGTCAGTATTCTGGAGGGAGACCTGCGCCACCCCCAGATACAGTATTACGAAAACGAGAAAAAGAACGCCATCGCGCCCAAGATCACCAGCAAGGCCAAGACCGCCGTGCAGGAGCAGATCAACACCACCATTCTGGAGAAGGTGGCCGATGCTCTGACCACCGCCGGTTCCGTATTCAAGGCCATGGGTCTGGACGGCCGCGACATTGCCGACGGCCTGCTGGAGAAGCTGTCCGCCGCCCAGCGGGACATGGATGAGCTGGCGCAGGTGCTCCGCTCGCTGCAGGATGTGATGGACGGGGCTGACAGCCTGCTGGCCGCCTCTGCCATCACCATCACCGACGCACGCAGTACCCTGGGGGACGCCTCCGAGACCGTGGGCAGCACCGTCCGCCTCATCGGCTCCGGCCTTGACGCGGCGGATGACGCCTCCGCCGACCTGCTGCGGGTGCTGGACGCCGCCGACGATACCCTGTCCGATCTGGAGGACATGCTGGGCGCAGTGGACATGGGCCCCGCGGATGACGCCGCGCACGAGAAGGTCAACGCCCGCATCGACAAGATGATCGCCGCGCTGGAGACGGCCAGAGACCTGACCTCCGACGAGGACGTGCAGGCCCAGCTGGACGCCGCCATCTCCGGTCTGGAGGAGCTGCGCACCGCCGTGGACGGCTCCGGTATCTCTCAGGTGCAGGATGAGCTGCTGGCCACGGTGGCAAAGGTCCGTCAGACCCTGCGTACCGCCGCCGTCAGCACCAACCGGCAGGTCAGCGACTACATCCACGATGCCGGTGAGCGGGCGCAGTCCTCTCTCCGCGCCGTGCAGGACCTGTTGACCGCCTCCTCCGGTACGCTGGGCAGCGTCTCCGACACGCTGCGCTCCTATTCCGGCGCTGTGGCCTCAGCGCAGCCCACGCTTGCCGCCGGCGCTGCGCTGGCGCAGAGTGTCTCCGGTTATCTGGCCGATATGGAGGCGGACGTCCGCCGCGTGACGGACAGCACCGCCTTTCAGCGGTTCGTGGAGCTGATGGAGAGCGACTCCGACAGCATGGCGGAGTATCTGGCCTCCCCCGTGCAGATGAACACGCAGATCATCTATGAGATCAGGGACTACGGCTCCGCCATGGCGCCGTATTACGTGATGCTGGCGCTGTTTGTAGGCAGCCTGCTGACCGCGGTGATGGTGAAGGTCCCTGTGACGCAGCCGGAGTTCCGGCAGTGCCGCGGCGTCCAACGCTACTTCGGACGCTTTCTGACCTATTTCTGCATGGCCATGGCTCAGGCACTGGTGACGGCCTTCGGCTGCCTGCACTTCGTGGGCATGGAGACGGCGGAGCCCGCTCTGTTCGTGCTGGGCTGCTGCGTGTGTGCCCTGAACTTCGCCGCCATGAACTATGCGCTGGTCTACTCTCTGGACAACGTGGGCCTGGCCGCCTCCGTCATCATCATGGTGCTGCAGGTGGCCGGTTCCGGCGGCTCCTATCCCATCGATGTGCTGCCTCAGCTGTTCCGGCGTCTGTATCCCTTCATGCCCTTCCACTACGGCATGGATATGCTCCGCGAGACCATCGGCGGCATGTACGGCCGCACATACCTCCGCTGCGTCCTGATCCTGCTGGGCATGTGTGTGCTGTTCACGCTATTCGGCCTGCTGGTGTACTACCCTGCCCGCAAGCTGAACGCGGCCATCGCCGCCAGCAAGGAAAGATCCGGCATTATGTGACGCTTGCAGCAAAAAAACCGCCGTCCCGTTCGGGACGGCGGTTCGTGCCTGTTTTGTGCGGCCTGTGCCGGCTTTATACAGGGGTTCCGTTTTTTTACTTTTCGCCGCTGCATCGGTCATACTCCACCTGCATCACGGAGGAGATGGTATGGCGGCCGTAGTCGTCCAGCTTGGCGTACTGGGTCAGCAGGCGCTCGGTATCGTCTGTCAGATACAGGGCGGCATCGTCCGACATGGCCTTGATGCCCAGGATCTTGCAGATGCGCATCACCGTGTCGAAGGAGGACCCGCCGACGCCGTTATGCAGGGCACTGTTGATGGTGGAGAGGGGAATGTCCACAGAGAAAGCGAACTGCCGCACGCTGCGGTACTGCCGCGAGATCTCATCGCGGACCAGCTTCGTAAGATTGTCCATATATCGGTCCTCACTTTTTGTAAAGAATTTCCACTTAAAGCTGTCGTAGTATACCACGGATTTTTATGTACGCCAATAGGAAAAACGAAAAGTTTATAAAAATGTCATAAAAAAGAAAGACTGTAAAACCCCTGCGGCAGAGGGGATAGCGGCCCCGCTGCCGAGATTTCCCTTTTATTTTGTGCCGCCCTGTGATACAATGAACCCACGGAGGGTCTCTGCTTATGAAAACATCGAAACTCTATGCGCCCAGGACCGGCTTCGGCCGTCTGGCGGGCGACATGATCCGCCGCTACTATGTCCACGATGTGGCCCGTGACAGCGCGGCCCTGACGTACTACCTGCTGTTCGCCATTTTCCCGCTGCTGATCTTCGTCAGCACCCTGCTGGGTGTGCTGGAGCTGGACATCGCCAGCATCACGGCGGTGCTGGCACCCATTCTCCCGTCGGATGTGGTGGACATCATCCGCACGTATCTGGAGTATGTGGCCGCCAACCAGAGCCGCCAGCTGCTGTGGTTCAGCCTGGTTTTCTCCATCTGGTTTCCCATGCGCTCCACCGGCTGCCTGATGCACTCGCTGCGCAAGGCATTCGGCCGCAGCGCGCCGGAGAATATCCTGCTGGGTCAGCTGCGCACACTGCTGTTCACGATCTGGATGATCTTCGTCATCGGACTGACGCTGGCGCTGGTGGTGGTAGGCCGCCGCGCACTGTACTTCCTGTCCGGCTTTCTCCCGCTGTCGGAGACGTTCATCAGCGTCTGGGGCTACCTGCGATTTATCATTCTGGGTCTTGTCATGGCCATCTCACTGGGCATCCTGTACCAGTTGGCGCTGGGGCAGCGCCGCCCCCTGCGGGAGGTACTGCCCGGCGTAGGCAGCTCTCTGGCGGCATGGCTGCTGCTGAGCATGGCCTTTTCCTATTATGTGGAAAATATGGCCCGGTATGCGCAGCTGTACGGCTCCATCGCCACCATCGTGGTGGTACTGCTGTGGCTGTATATGTCGGGGCAGGTCCTGATACTGGGCGCGGAGCTGTCCGCGTCCCTGATCCATCGAAAGAAACATGCCGCGCCCTCATCGGGCGGGGAGGAGGAAGCATGAAGATCATCATTGTGGGCTGCGGCAAGGTGGGCTACGCCATCGCCGGCCAGCTGACCCAGGAGAAGCACGACATCGTCATGGTGGACAACGAGATCGCCCACCTGTCCCGCGCCGACAGTACGATGGATGTTATGTGCGTCCACGGCAGCGGCGCGTCCATCAGCGTCCTGATGGACGCCGGCGTCCGCTCGGCGGATCTGGTCATCGCCGTCACCGGCGTGGATGACACCAACATGGTCTGCTGCCTCATCGCCAAGAGTCTGGGCGCACGTCATACCGTGGCCCGCGTCCGCAACACCGAGTACCGGCAGGATGCGGACATCCTGAAGCGGGAGATCGGACTGGACATGGTTATCAACCCCGATCTGGCTGCGGCGCAGGAGATAGCCCGCATCCTCAGCTTTCCCGCCGCCATCTCCGTGGAGCCCTTTGCCGGCGGCCGCATCGATATGATCGGCCTGCAGGCCCTGCCGGAGGACACGCTGGTGGGCCACAGCCTCAGCAGCTTCCACGGCGAGCGCAGGGCGGACGTGCTGATCTGCGCCGCCCAGCGGGGCGACGAGTGCATCATTCCCAACGGCTCCTTCGTGCCCCAAGCCGACGACCGGCTGTATCTGGTGGGAACCAAGGGTGAGCTCCAGAAGATGCTGAAGGTCATGGGACGGCCCCTCCATCGGGTGAAGAACGTGGCCCTGCTGGGCGGCAGCCGCATCAGCATGTACCTGACGTGGGAGCTGGCCCGCACCAATACCCATGTCCGCATCGTAGAGCAGGATCACGACAAGTGCCTGTTCCTGTCCCAGCACCTGCCGGGGACCATGATCATCGAGGGCGATGGCACGGACAACGACCTCATTCAGGCGGAGAATATCTTCGGCGCCGACGGCTTCGTGTCTCTGACCGGCCGCGACGAGGAAAACCTGCTGATGGCCATGTCGGCCCGCCGCGCCGGAGTCCGCAAGGTGCTGGCCAAGATGACCCGCCCCAACTACATCGAGCTGGTGCAGGACACTGGCCTTGGCAGCATCATCAGCCCCAAGGACATTATCGCCAACCAGATCACCCGCTACGTCCGCGCCCTGGCCAATTCCGAGGGCATGGCCGTGGAGTCGCTGTACAAGCTGCTGGGCGGCCAGGTGGAGGCTCTGGAGTTTCTGGCCAGAGGCACCTCCAACCGCCTGCTGCACGTGCCCCTGAAGGATCTGCAGCTGCGCAGCGGCGTGCTGCTGGCAGCCATTGTCCGCGGCGGCGTCACCATGATCCCCAGCGGCATGACCACCATTGAGGAGGGCGACCATGTGCTGGTCATCGCCCGGTCCATGGGGCTGAAGGACCTGACGGACATCCTGGCCTGAGTGACGGTGTACGGTTGGCAGGTGTACCTGCCTGTCATAAAAAAATCACCCTGCGTAATGATACGCAGGGTGATTTTTCTGGCGTTTTATACGGCTTGTTGTCAAAATTGGGGGGAGATTTCATTTGCGCAACCACAGACGCGAAACATCCCCACCCCCTATACAAAACCCCCACCATCGGGTATAATATCCTTAAAGTGCCAAAACACAGAAAGGAACTGCCTATGAACACAAACTGGAACGACCCCAACTTTCAGGGCTTTGCCCGCCAGCCCCGCCCCAAAAGGGAGCACAAGCCCGTGGGCACACCTCTGGGCCGCACGCTGCTGAATCTGGCGGTGACGCTGGTATTCGCCGCCATCTACTACTATGTGGTGCTGCCGCCCATCAACCTCAAAAGCGAGGAATTCTACATCTTCATGCTGCTGTGCTGCGCGGTGTACGGCGTCTGCGCCGTCCTGACCTCCGGCTTTCAGGGCGCCGGCGCCAAGGGCTACTTCGACTTCCTGAAGAAGCAGTGTACCGTCCCCCTCATCGTCGCCGCAGCGCTGGCGGCCACCGCGCTGGTAGGCGCGGTGCTGGGCTGGCAGCTGTTCCGCGCCAAGGACTACCGCGATCTGCTGACCGTTCAGGACGGCGACTTTGCCGCCGAGGTGGAGGAGATCAGCTATGACCAGATCCCCATGCTGGACGCCGAGTCCGCCATGAAGCTGGGCAACCGCAAGCTGGGCGAGCTGGCGGACATGGTGTCCCAGTTCGAGGTGGCCGACGACTACACGCAGATCAACTATCAGGGCCGCCCCGTCCGCGTGACGCCCCTGCGCTACGGCGACCTCATCAAGTGGCTGAACAACCGTTCCCAGGGCCTGCCCGCCTATCTCATCATCGACATGGTCACCCAGAACGTGGAGGTGGTGCGTCTGGACGAGGGGATCCGCTACACCACCGCCGAGCACTTCGGCCGCAACCTGAACCGCCACCTGCGGCTCCGCTATCCCACCTTCATGTTCGACGATCCCGCCTTTGAGATCGACGAAAACGGCGATCCCTGGTGGGTCTGCCCCCGTGTCAGCCACACCATCGGCCTGTTCGGCGGCCGCGACATTATCGGCGCGGTGCTGGTGAACGCCGTCACCGGCGAGAGCGCCTACTATGAGACGGGCAGCGTCCCCAACTGGGTGGACCACGTCTACACCGCCGACCTCATCATGCAGCAGTATGACTACCACGGCGCGTATATCAACGGCTTTATCAATTCCCTGTTCGGTCAGCGCGATGTCACCGTCACCACCGAGGGCTATAACTACATCGCCATCGGCGACGATGTGTATATGTATACCGGCGTCACCTCTGTGGTGTCCGACGAGTCCAACATCGGCTTCATCCTGTCCAACCAGCGCACCAAGGACACCCGCTTCTATCTGGTGGCCGGCGCCAAGGAGTATTCCGCCATGGACAGCGCCCAGGGCCAGGTCCAGCAGATGAAGTACACCGCTACGTTCCCGCTGCTGCTGAACATCTCCGACCAGCCCACGTACTTCATGGCCCTGAAGGACGCGGCCCAGCTGGTGAAGATGTACGCCATGGTCAACGTCAGCCAGTACCAGATCGTGGCCACCGGCGATACCGTGGCGGAGTGCGAGGCCAATTACCGCCGCATTCTGGCGGAGAAGGGCCTTGTCTCCGACGATGATGCCCAGCTGCCCGTCACGGGGCAGGGCGAGATCACCGGCGTTATTGAAGATATTCGCTCCGCCGTGGTGGACGGCAACACCCTGTATTACCTGCGCCTGAACACCGGCGATGCCTACTATGTCATCTCTGCCGCCGCGGCGCCGGAGACCGTCATCTACAACGTGGGCGACAGCGTCACCGTCCGCTACGCCGAGGGCGAGGGCGTCATCCTCACCGCCGACAGCGTCACCCGCACCGGTGCGGCCGCGCCGGCTGCGCCCGATGCCGCCCTGCCGCAGGCAGGGGAGGAGGACGCCGCGGAGCCTCAGGACCCCGCCGCCTGACAAGACAACAAAGCAGCAGCGTGACCGTCGGTCACGCTGCTGCTTTGCTGCTGCCCTTACACCACCTGAAACAGGAAGAATTTCAGGTAGTTCGTCTCGTCCACGCCCCACAGAATGGGGTGGTCGGCGCACTGCTGCCGCGCCTCGATCTGCCGCAGCTGCACTCCCGCGTCCCGGGCGGCGCTGTGCAGCATCCTGACGAACAGCTCCTCCGTGGCGAAGTGGCTGCACGAGCAGGTGGCCAGATATCCGCCCCGGGGCAGCAGCTTCATGGCGCGGTAGTTGATCTCCTTATAGCCGGACATGGCGCTGTGTACCGTCTTGCGGCTCTTGGTGAAGGCCGGCGGGTCCAGAATGATGAAGTCGTATTTCCGCGGCTCCTTCTCCAGCTGAGGCAGCAGGTCAAACACATTGGCCGCCGCGCAGTCCATCACGCCGTCCAGCCCGTTGCGCCGCGCATTCTCCGCCGCGCACTGCACCGCGAACTCCGATACGTCCACGGCGGTGACGTGGGCCGCCCCGCCCTTGGCGGCATTGAGGGCGAAGGAGCCGGTGTGGGTGAAGCAGTCCAGCACCGTCCGCCCCTTGGCCAGACGGGCCACTGCCAGCCGGTTGTACTTCTGGTCCAGAAAAAAGCCGGTTTTCTGCCCATTCTCAAAGTCCACGGTATACGTGATGCCGTTTTCCACGATGTCCACGTCGGTGCGCTCCGGCGGCGTCTCACCGGGCAGGGGATACCACCCCTTGTTCTGCTCCATGCCCTCCAGACCGCGGATGGCCACATCGTTGCGCTCGTAGATGCCCCGGATGTCCTGTCCGTCCTCCCGCAGCACCTTGACCAGCAGAGGGAACAGCCGGTCCTTGATGCGCTCCATGCCCAGACTCAGCGTCTGGGTCACCAGCACGCTTTCGAACCGGTCCACCGTCAGACCCGGGAACAGGTCGGCCTCACCGAAGATCACGCGGCAGCACCGGCTGTCCGTCTCGCCCATCACCACCTTGCGGTAGTCCCAGGCATAGCGGATGCGCCGCTCCCAGAAGGCGTCGGAGAAGTCATCGTTGGCATTGCGGCTCACCAGCCGCACCCGGATCTTGGAGCGGCTGTTGTAGAACCCGCAGCCCAGCCAGCTGCCGCGGCGGCTCACCACATCCACCAGCGCGCCGTCCTCCGGCCCGCCGTCTGCGGCGGTGACCTCTCCCTCATAGACCCAGGGGTGCCCGCCGGTCAGCGCGGCCTCGCCCTTGGGCGTGATGGTGATCTTAGCGTAGGGACGTGGAGCTTTCATGGTACATACCGCCTTTCATTTCGTGCCCCCATGATAACACATCTCCGCCGTCATTTCCATATATTTATAGTGCAGCAAAAAGGAAAGGGGAATGACCATGCCCAGCATCTATCTCAGTCCATCCACGCAGGAATATAACCCGTACATCACCGGCGCAGGCAGCGAGGAGCATTTCATGAACCTCATCGCCGATGCCATGGAGCCATACCTCACCGCCAACACCATCCGCTTCGGCCGCAACACGCCGGAGATGACGGCGGCCAGCTCTATCCGTCAGGGCAATGCAGGGAACTACGACTTCTACCTGGCCCTCCACTCCAACGGCAGCACGGACGGCAGCCGGGAGGGCACCGTCCGCGGCATTATCGCCTTCTACTACCCGGGCAGCACCAACGGCCGGCGGGCCGCCGACATCTTCGTGCGGAATCTCAAGAGCATTTACCCCCTGCCGGAAAAGGTCTATGCCCGCTCCACCACCACCCTGGGGGAGGTGCGCCAGCCCCGCATGCCTGCGGTGCTGCTGGAGCTGGGATATCACGACAACTATGCCGATGCCCGCTGGGTGCAGAACAACATCCAGTCCATCGCCGCCAATCTGGTGCTGTCCCTGACGGAGTATTTCGGCCTGCCCTTCATCACGCCCATTACCCCGTGGCGCGGAACGGTCCGCACCCAGTCGGGGAACCTGAATCTGCGGGAGTACCCGTCGCAGCAGGGCAGGGTGGCGGCTCAGCTGCCCTCCGGAGCCGTGGTGACGGTCTACGGACAGTACGGCGGCTGGTACAGCGTGGGCTATCAGGGTCAACTGGGCTACGCCGCCGCGTCCTATATCCAGTGACCTGCACAAAACCGTGCATTTGTCCAAAAAAGGAGGGGAATTTTTCCCAATTTCCCTTGACAGTTGCCCGCAATGTGTTTAGAATTATGAAGGATTATCATCGAGGGGACAGGGGTACCTTTCGATTATTTTCTATGGCACATTTTGTGCCGGCCCATACAACCCATCACAACATAGGAGGAATGCACAGTGACCGTAACAGGTTGGATCGTGGCAGCAGCCGCGTTCGCTGTGGCGGCGGTGGTCTTTTTCCTCCTCGGCATTCGCTACCGCAAGCGCGTAGCGGAAAAAGAAATCTCCAGCGCGGAGGAAGAAGCCACGCGCATCATCAACGAGGCAATTAAAAGCTCTGAGAGTAAAAAGCGGGAAGCGCTTCTCGAAGCAAAAGAAGAGATTTTGAAAAACCGCAGCGAATACGAGAGAGAGGTCAAAGAACGCCGCGCCGAGCAGCAGAAGCAGGAGCGCCGTTTGCAGCAGAAAGAGGAAAATCTCGATCACAAGACCGAGATGATCGAAAAGAAAGAGGAGGCGCTGGCCCAGAAGCACGCCGCCGCCGACAAGGAGCAGGAAGAGATCCAGCTCATCAAGCGCAGCCAGACCGAGATGCTGGAGCGCATCTCCGGCTTCACGGCGGATCAGGCCAAGGAGTACCTGATCGCCCAGGTGGAGTCCGAGGTCACCCATGAGACGGCGCTGAAGATCAAGGAGATCGAGGCCCGCGCCAAGGACGAAGCGGACCAGCGCGCCCGCGAGATCGTGGCCACCGCCATCCAGCGCTGCGCCGCCGATCATGTGGCCGAGATCACCGTCAGTGTGGTTCCCCTGCCCAATGACGAGATGAAGGGCCGCATCATCGGCCGCGAAGGCCGCAACATCCGGACACTGGAGACCCTGACCGGTGCCGATCTCATCATCGACGATACCCCCGAAGCCATCACCGTCTCCTGCTTCGAGCCGGTCCGCCGCGAGGTGGCCCGTCTGGCGCTGGAGAAGCTCATCGCCGATGGCCGCATCCACCCCACCCACATTGAGGAGATGGTGGAGAAGGCCCGCCGGGAGGTGGACGGCGTCATCCGCGCCGAAGGCGAACGCGCCGTGCTGGAGACCGGTGTCCGCGGCCTGCACCCCGAGCTGCAGAAGCTGCTGGGCCGCCTGCATTACCGCACCAGCTACGGCCAGAACGTGCTGCAGCACTCTATCGAGGTCAGCCACATCGCCGGCATGATGGCCGCCGAGCTGGGCGCCGACGTACAGGCTGCCAAGCGCGCCGGTCTGCTTCACGATATCGGCAAGGCCCTTGACCATGAGTTCGAGGGTACCCATGTGGCGCTGGGCGTGGAGTACGCCCGCAAGTACCGCGAGAAGGAAGACATCATCCACGCCATTCAGGCGCACCACGGCGACGTGGAGTGCAAGACGCTGGTGGCCTGCCTGGTGCAGGCAGCCGACGCCATCTCCGCCGCACGCCCCGGCGCCCGCCGCGAGAATCTGGAGAACTACATCAAGCGTCTGGAGAAGCTGGAGGAGATCACCGGCACCTACCCCGGCGTGGAGAAGAGCTACGCCATCCAGGCGGGCCGCGAGGTCCGCGTCATGGTCAAGCCCGAGCAGGTGTCCGAGGACCAGATGGTCATTCTGGCGCGGGAGCTGGCCAAGCGCATCGAGAACGAGCTGGAATACCCCGGCCAGATCAAGGTTCACGTCCTGCGGGAGACCAAGGTCGTGGAATACGCAAAATAAATACCCCACCGGCTCCGGAGCGCGTTGCGCTCCGGAGCTTTTTTTGGTATAATGCCATCATCCGACAGGGTTTTCCTGTCAACAAATGGCACTTTACAGAGAGGGGGACGCACTCTTGAAACGCCTGATCCTGTTGATGCTCCTGCTGGCCGTGGCTCTGTCCGCAGCCGCCTGCGGCCCTGTTTCCGGCACCGGCGACGCGTCCCCTCCGCCGGAGGACTCGCAGGCCGTCCCCGCCGTACCGGAAACGGAGGTCTGGACGCGGCAGCACAGATCCGTCTGGGGCAGTGAGCCTGTCACCGTCAGCGCCGATTTCGAACGCATCTCCGGCGCCGCGTCCCACGGCATGACCGCGGGGCAGGAGCTGCTGCTGCTGGACTTCATGGACTGCTATTATCAGTCCGTTACCCGGTTGCAGGTCATCGACTGCACCGACCTGTTCACGGACCGCGCCCAGTCCGACTACCATAGGACCGTCTGGCGCACGCTGGCGGAGATCCGCCTGCGGGCGCCCATCGACCTCCGCGCCGGCTCGTACAGCTATTCCCTGCGCTGCACGGACCTGACGCGGGACGGCGACACGGCGGAGCTGACGCTGCTGGAGAGCAGCGTGGTCTACTTCAACGGCCTGAACGGCCTGCCCTCGGAGCAGTGGAACGTGCAGCACACCTTCCGGCTCCAACGCATCACCGGCGACCGCTGGCGCATCGCGTCCCACGACTCCGACGATAACCCCTATTACAGCGCCGACTACGACCCTGTCACCGATACGGACCGCCACCTGCCCCAGCTCCTTGCCTGCATCGAGGCGCGGGAGAGCGGCCCGCGGGAGCTCTGGACGCCGCCGGTCACGTGGGATCACGACTACGACCGCGCCGCCGCGCTGGACTACATGCTGACGTACAGCGCCCAGCGGAACCCCGCCTACAAGGCGTATGACGATCTGGGCGGCAACTGCATGAACTTCGGCTCGCAGGTGCTGACCGCTGGCGGCATCCCCGCCCTCCCCGGCGGCTATCGGGACGGCTGGTTCTACAACAGCGAGCGCAGCGTCTCGCTGCCGTGGGTCAATGTGGGCGGTTTCCTCGATCTGGCGGCCGAGCATACCGGCTCCGGTCTTGTGGCCGTGGTAGGCGCACCCTACTTCACCGGTCAGGTGGGGGACATCATCACCATGGGCGTGGAGGAGCCGCGGCACCATACCACCGTCATCTGCGGCCTTGTGGCCGACGGCGAGGGCCGCACCGTGGACTACCTGCTGTGCTCCAATACCGCCAACCTGCGGAACTATCCGGCTTCCGCCTATTACTACACCAACCGCCAGCTCACGAAGATACTGGGCTGGAATGACTGACCTCAAAGGAGGAGATCACATGGACTATCGCATCTTAGCGCTGGGCGACGTGGCCAGCGAGACGGGCCTGCAGCTGCTGGAGAAGAAGCTGCGCACCTTCAAGCGGGAGCAGAACATCGCCTTCGCCGTGGTCAACGGGGAGAACATCTCCGGCACCGGCCTGACCCGGGCCCAGGCGGAGGATCTGCTGGCCGCCGGTGCGGACGTGGTGACATTGGGCAACCACACCTTCGGCAAGCCCCAGATCGCTGCGTTTCTGGACGAGAGCGGCTACATCCTGCGGCCTGCCAACTTCACCGGCCGCGCTGCGGGCCGCGGCTGCGCCGCTTACGACTGCGGAGCCTTCTCCGTGGCGGTACTGGTGCTTATCGGCCGCTGCGACTTGGACTTCAACGCCGACAACCCCTTCACCACGGCGGACCGCCTGCTGAAGACGCTGGACAAGCCCACCTTCACGCTGGTGGAGTTCCACGCCCAGGCCACCAGCGAGAAGCTGGCCATGGCCTACTATCTGGATGGCCGCGTCTCCGCGCTCTGGGGCACGCACACCCACGTGCCCACCGCCGATAACCGCGTGTTCCCCAAGGGCACCGGCTACGTCACGGATCTGGGCATGACCGGCCCTATCGAGTCGGTGCTGGGCGTTCGTCCCCAGCAATCCATGGAGTTCTTTCTGGGCGGCCTCCCCGGCCGCTATCAGGCGGCGGACGGCCCCTGCTCCGCGCAGGGCTGCATCTTCACATTGAACAGCGACACCGGCCTTTGCACCGGTGTGGAGCGTATTGAGATCAAATAAAAGGAGAAACTGTATCATGTCTGTGGAAAAGGTAAGAGCCTATCTGGAGCCCTACGGCGTGGCCGACCGCATCCGTGAATTCGACGTATCCAGCGCCACGGTGGAGCTGGCCGCTCTGGCTGTCGGCGTGGAGGGCGCCCGCATCGCCAAGACCCTGAGCTTCAAGATCGGGGAGGATCCCATTCTGGTGGTGGCCGCCGGCGATGCCAAGGTGGACAACAGCAAGTATAAGCACTTCTTCGGCGTCAAGGCCAAGATGCTCACCGCCGACGAGGCGGTGGCGCGCATCGGCCACGCCGTGGGCGGCGTGTGTCCCTTCGCCCTGCCGGAGGATGTGAAAACCTATCTGGATGTGTCCCTGAAGCGCTTTGACACGGTGTTCCCCGCCGTGGGCAGCGCCGCCAGCGCCATCGAGCTGACCTGTGACGAGCTGGAGCGCTGCTGCGGCAAAAACTTCACCCAGTGGGTGGACGTCTGCAAGGGCTGGCAGCCCGAGGAAGCGTGATGGTCCGCATCCTTCACGCCGGAGACTTCCATCTGGACAGCGCCTTCGGCGCCCTGACGCCGGAGCAGGCCCGCCAGCGCCGTGCCGAGAGCCGCCGCATGCCGGAGCGCATGGTGGACTGGGCCAATGACCACGGCGTGCAGCTCCTGCTGCTGGCAGGCGACCTGTTCGATGGCGACGACCTCAGCGGCGACACCGCCAAGCTGCTGGCCCGCGCTCTGGGCGGCTTTCAGGGGCAGGTGGTCATCGCCCCCGGCAACCACGACCCCTACACGGCCCGCAGTGCCTACGCCCGCACGCTGTGGCCCGACAACGTGCATATCTTCACGGAGGACCGGATGCAGACCATCCCGTTCCCCCAGTACGGCTGTGCCGTCCACGGCGCCGCCTTTACCGCGCCGGAGGAGACGGCTGACCGCGTGCTGTCCGGCTTCACCGCCCCCGACGACGGGCTGGTACATATCGGCCTGCTCCACGGAGAGCTGACCGGCTCTGACAGCCGCTACCGGCCCCTGACCACCGCCGCCGTGGCCGCCTCCGGCCTGCACTATCTGGCCCTTGGCCATGTCCACGGCTGCACCGGCGTCCTGCGGATGGGGAGCGTTCCCTACGCCTACTGCGGCTGCCCCGAGGGACGGGGCTTTGACGAGCTGGGGGACAAGGGCTTCCTCGCCGGTCAGGTGTCGCCGGAGGGCGCAGAGCTGCAATTCGTGCCCTTCGCCCGCCGCCGCTACCGCATCATGGAGGTGGACGTCACCGATGGCGACCCGGCGGCGCTGGTGTCCGCCGCCCTGCCCGCCGGTGCGGAGGAGGATATCTACCGCGTGGTCCTCACCGGCAGCCCCGCCGCACCGGTGTCACCGGAGCGGGTGCAGTCGGCCCTGTCCGGCCGGTGCTGCGCCCTGCAGGTGCGGGACAAGACCACCGCCCGGCAGGAGCTGTGGGACAAGTGCGGCGAGGATACCCTGCGGGGCCTGTTTCTCCAGCAGCTGCGCAGCACCTGCGGCGCGGATCCCCAGTCCCAGCGCCTGATGGAGCAGGCCGCGGCCTTCGGCCTGGCCGCCATCGATGATCGGGAGGTATGACCGTGAAACACATTCTGATGATCGGCACCGGCGGTACCATTGCCTCGGAAAAGACCCCCTCCGGCCTGACGCCGGAGCTGAACACGGAGCAGCTGCTGTCCTTTATCCCCGGCATCGCGGACCTCTGCCATGTGGACTGCCTGCAGCTCTACTCTCTGGACAGCACCAATATCTGTCCCCGCCACTGGCTGGGGCTGGCCGCCGCCATCCGCGACCGCTACGATGACTATGACGGCTTCGTCATCGCCCACGGCACCGACACCATGGCGTATACCGCCGCCGCCCTCAGCTATCTGGTGCAGGGCAGTCCCAAGCCCATCGTGCTCACCGGCGCCCAGAAGCCCATCTGGTTCGACGGCACCGACTCCAAGCGCAACCTCACCGATGCGTTCCTCTACGCCTGCCGCGGCTGCGGCGGCGTCCAGATCGTGTTCAACGGCAAGGTCATTCTGGGCACCCGCGCCCGCAAGACCTGCTCCAAGAGCTACCACGCCTTCTCCAGCGTCAACTACCCTGATCTGGCGGTGGTGCAGGACGGCCGCCTGCTGCAATACATGCGCTGCACCTGCTATCCCCGACCGGTGTTCTACAATACGCTGGACGACCGCGTCAGCCTGCTGAAGCTGATCCCCGGCACATCCAGCCAGCTGATCGACTTCATGCTGGACCGCAGCGACGGCCTCATCATCGAGTCCTTCGGCGTGGGCGGCCTGCCGGAGTATCATGGCAGCGAGTTCTACGATGCGGTGCGCCGCGGCGTGGAGCGGGGCAAGATCGTGGTCATGACCACCCAGGTGCCCAACGAGGGCAGTGACCTGACGGTGTACCATGTGGGCGGACGGCTGAAAAGCACCCTGCGCCTGCTGGAGGCCTACGACATGACCACGGAGTCGGCAGTGGCCAAGCTCATGTGGATCCTGGGCCAGACACGGGACTTCGATGAGGCGGAGCGCCTGTTCTACCGCCCCGTGGCGCGGGACATCCTCTGCGAAAACGAAAGCTGATACCAGAAACGGCGCGTCCGGGACGCGCCGTTTTCGCATATTTTTCCGACTTCTTTCCCATACTATCCAAAAATGTGCGGGGAGGAACCGCGGAATGAAACAGGAATTTTCCGCCAGAACGGCGGCGTTGGATGACCGGCTGGGCGTAGGCCGCTGCTTCGACATGACGGCCCGGGATCTCACCATCGGGGGCCGCCGCGCCCGCCTCTGGGTGGTGAACGGCTACGCCCAGGAGAACATTTTAGAGCGCATGATCGCCCAGTGGCTGTCCCTGCCGGAGCTGACGGCCATCCCCACGTTGGACGCGTTTCTCAGCCGCTGCGTTACCGCCTGCGACGCCGCCGTCTGCCGCAGCAGGGAGGAGGCGGTGCTGGGCGTGTTCTCCGGCAGGACCCTTCTGGTGGTGGACGGCTTCTGCGGCGGCATCCTCATGGATGTCAAGCAGTTCCCCACCCGCTCCATCGAGGAGCCGGACACCAGCCGCGTCCTCCGCGGCAGTCACGACGGCTTCGTGGAGAACCTGATGCAGAACGCGGCCCTGCTGCGCCGCCGCATCCGCGACCCCCGCCTGACGCTGGAGCGGGTGCAGCTGGACAACCGTTCCCGCACCGATGTGGCGCTGTGCTATATGGAGGGCGAGGCCGACCCCGACCTGCTGGCGGAGCTGCGGAAAAAACTGAAAAATATGCAGGTGGGCTCCATCGCCATGAGCCAGGAATCGGTGGCCGAGGCGCTGTCGCCCCGCCAGTTCTGGAATCCGTTTCCGAAAGTCCGCTATACGGAGCGCCCCGACGTGGCCACAGCCTGCATCATGGAAGGCGACGTGGTGCTGATGGTGGACAACTCCCCGTCGGCACTGCTGCTGCCCACCACGCTGCTGCGCTTCACCGAGGAGATCAACGACTACTACTTTCCGCCCCTCATCGGCTCCTATCTTCAAATCGTCCGCATGGTGGTGCTGCTCCTGACGGTGTTCGTCACGCCGGTGTGGTATCTGCTGGTAAAGAACCCCGATTCTCTCCATGAGAACCTGCGCTTCCTGCTGGTGCAGGACGCGTATTACGTCCCCCTTATCATCCAGCTCCTGCTGGTGGAGCTCATTATCGACGTGCTGAAGCTGGCGTCCCTGAACACGCCGGACGTGCTGAGCAACTCCTTCAGCATGATCGGCGCCCTGATATTGGGCGACTTTGCCGTGCAGGCCCGCTGGCTGGTGCCGGAGGTGCTGGTCTACATGGCCTTCGTGGCCATCGCCAACTACGCCCAGCACAGCTACGAGATGGGCTACGCCACCAAGCTCTGCCGCATGCTGCTGCTGATTTTGATCTGGCTTTTCGACCTCTGGGGCTTCCTCGCCGGTATCGTGGGCACACTGACGCTGATGGCCACCACCAAGCCTCTGGTGGGCAAGGGCTACCTCTACCCCCTCATCCCTTTCGACGGAAAAAAGCTCAAGCGCCTTCTGCACCGCGTACCCATCAGCAGGGACAACAGCTGACGGAAAAAATTTCCGGCGCCGCCCTGCCAATTCGCCCTGAATTTACACCGTATGCCTCGCCCCGTTCCGGCACAAAGTAACGCTGTCGCCGGCGACAATTCCACAAAGGGGTGAGACGCTTGTATGAACTGCGAGAAACGCATCCCGCAGGCAGTCTCCGCAAGAGCACTGCAAGGCTGCTTGCTCTGGTATTTACCCTATCCCTCTGTTTCCAGCAGGTCTGGGCCGCACCGGAGGCGCGGACGGTGATCCCGCTGGGCAAGGCGGTGGGCATCAAGCTCTTCGCCGACGGCGCGCTGGTGGTGGGCCTGTCGGAGGACGGCCCTTGTCCCGCCCGGGACTGCGGCCTGAAGGAAGGGGACCTGATCCTCACCATGGGTGACGCCAAGATCACCTCCACGGAGCAGGTTCGCCAAGTCCTGCAGGACAACGGCTGTGAACCTCTGGCACTTACCATCCGCCGCGGCAGCAGGGATCTCCGCGTCACCGCTGTTCCCACACAGGGTGCCGATGGCGCGTGGCAGCTGGGGGCGTGGATACGCGACAGCATGGCCGGTATCGGCACGCTGACGTATTACGATCCCGCCACCGGCAGTTACGGCGCACTGGGCCACGGCATCACCGACGTGGACACGGCGCAGCTGATGCCGCTGGCCTCCGGCTCCATCATGGAGACCACGGTGAAGGCGGTGAAAAAGGGCGCCAGGGGCGACCCCGGCGAGCTGAAGGGCGACTTCTCCGTCCAGCGTGACGTGGGCACCGTCTCTGTCAACAGCGATGGCGGCATTTTCGGCACGGTGGCGGACCCTGATTTTCTCCGGGCGGGCACGCCCGTCCCTGTGGCCACGGCCCGCCAGGTCAAGACCGGACCTGCCACGATTCTGACCACCATCTCCAATGATGACACGGCGGAATACACGGTGCAGATCGTCCGCGTCTTTTCCGGCAGCCAGTCCACCCGCAACCTGCTGCTGCAGGTGACGGACCAGCGCCTGCTGGACGCCACCGGCGGCATCGTGCAGGGCATGAGCGGCAGCCCCATCCTCCAGGACGGACGGATCGTGGGCGCCGTCACCCATGTCCTGCTGAACGACCCCACCCAGGGCTACGGCATTCTCATGGAGAATATGCTGGCCATGGCGGGGTAAAAGGGAGGTGGAGGCATGCAGTCCCTGCTCATTAAGGACACCACCCGGGCACAGCGTGAGGAGATCGTGCGTCGGGCATTGGCGGCCTGCGGCGGCAGCTGCGAGGGCTGCAACGGCTGCGGCAATTCCGGCGGCGGCCGCGTGGACGCCATCTATCAGCCGTATATCGACGGCGAGGTGGAGCTGGCGGACCTGAACGCGGCCTATTCCGAGAGCCGCAAGCTGGTGCGGTAGCAAAAAGGGAGCGGCGGGTCATCCCGCCGCTCCCTTTTTTGCGTTGTGACTTACGGCACCGGACGGTACGATACCGGCTTACCGTCCTCGAACGTCACCTGATAGCCGGTGCCCGGGGCCACCGGATAGTCGTACCGGATGCCGCCGAACCAGTGCATCAGCAGCCCGGCGGTGACGCCGCCGTGAATGACGCATACCGCGTCCTCTCCCGCGTCCAGCACCGGCTGAATGGCCGCCAGATTCCGCGCCAGCACCTGGGGCGCGCTTTCCCCGTTGGGGCAGGCATTGTGCTCCGCGTCCTCACACCACGCCTGAAACGCGGGATCGTCCTTCAGCTCGGCGTAGCTCTTCATCTCAAAATCGCCGAAGTCCATCTCCCGCAGACCGGGCAGCTGCGTGTGGGCCACATCGCCGTACAGTGCGCGGATGGTCTGCTCCGTCCGCAGAAGGCCGCTGGTGTAGTACCGCGCCGCCGTGGGGTACACGCCGGTCTTGGCGCGCTCCGCCAGCATCTCCAGAGAATCCGGCAGGACGGGGATATCCGCCGCCCCGTAGTACAGGTCGTTGCGGCTGCCCTCCGTGTCGCCATGCCGCAGTAATGTCAGCTTCATTTCAATCCCTCCGTCAGCCCGCAGAACACGCGGGTCACATGGTCAGCCCTGCGGGCCAGCTCCTGCATAAACGTACCGTGGCGCTCCCGCCATGCCCGCTCCTCACCGTCCATGGGCACGATGCCGCCGCCGACCTCACGGCAGACCACCACCGCGTTTTCAAACAGCGGCAGATACCGTTCCATGTCCGCCTCCCGGCGGCTCAGCGCCTCCAGATGGCAGTAGCACTTGGCCGCCCGCGGCTCCGACACCGCCAGATCGCACACATCGTCCATGGTCAGACCGTAGTGCGCCAGCGCCCAGGTCAGCTTTCCCTGAAACGCGCCGCCGATCACCAATTCCATATCGCATTACCCTCCTATCGCCAAAACCGCCGCGCCGCACAGCTCGCCCAGCACCAGACCGAAACCGGAGATGTCGCCGGACATGCCGTCGAACTGCCGGAACCCGTGCCACACGGCCAGCCCGTAGCCCACTGCCGCCGCCAGCGGGGCAAAGCTGCCCCACAGCACCGCCGGTACGGCGCACGCCGCCGCCAGCACCGCCGCCGCCACGTACAGCGGCGCGCCGCCGCGCGCCATGGCACTGTACTGACTGGTGCTCATGGGCCGCAGCGACAGCACCGCCACCGCCGCCGCGGCGCGGCTGGCCACAGGGATCAGTGCCAGCGGCAGCAGCGGAACGTCCTCCATAGACAGAAACGCGCTCCACTGAGCCATGGCCAGCAGCACCATGCAGATCACCGCGAAGGCTCCGCAGTGGGAGTCCTTCAGGATGCGCCTCCGCGTCTCCAGATCCCGGCGGGACAGGATGCCGTCGCACACATCCATAAACCCGTCCAGATGCAGAAAGCCCGTCACCAGCCACGGCGCCGCCGCGCCCAGTGCCGCGCCCAGCGGGTGGGGCAGATACCCTGCCAGCCACGCACACAGCGCCCACACAGCACCCACGACGATGCCCACGAAGGGCAGACAGGCCAGCATTTTCCGCCGCGCCGTCTCGCTCCATATTTTTTTCGGGCAGGGGATGGCCAGAAACATCCCCCACGCCATGAAGAACCCGTAAACCCAGTCACGCACGGGGCATTTCCCCCTTCCACACATGGGGCAGCCCCATGGTCATCTCGCACACCACGTCGAACTCCGCCGCCAGCGTCCGGCAGATACCGGCCAGACCAGCGGTGTATGCCGCCGTCCAGGGGTCGTAGTCCTCGCCGCCCTGCCAGATGCCGTCGCACACGCATACGAAGTGGGCGGGCACGCGGCTGATGGCCGCGATCTGCTCCGCTGCCCGCCGTGGCGCACCCATGTCCATGCTGCCGCCCTCAAACATCTGCGCCGCCAGACACGCCGTCACGCTGTCGAACAGTACCGTGCCTTCGGGTCGGACGGTCTCCAGCCCTGCCGTCAGGTCACGCGCCCGCTCGATGGTGGTAAAGCCCCAGCCGTCGCGGTCGGCGATGTGCCGCCGGATGCGGGCCAGATCCTCGCCGTCGTGGGGCTCCATGGTGGCCCAGTAGTACATGGGCCCGCCGCAGGCCAGAGCCCGCGCCATGCGTTGGGCCGTGCTGCTCTTGCCGCTTTTGCAGCCGCCGATAAACAACAGTCTCATGCGCCCTCCACCGTAAAGGCGTCCATCGCCCGTATCTCGTCCAGATAGCCGTCCTCAATGGAAGCCTCGCCGAACGTGGCCATGCCCCGCATGACGCCGCAGGCGCCCTCCAGCACGCGGAACAGCAGGGGACACCCGCTGCCCTCGCCCAGCCGCATCCCCAGACGCAGGCAGGGCTGGAGCCCCAGCGTTTCCGCCGCGATGCGGTAGCCTACCTCGTAGGAGTCGTGGGACAGAAACAGCACATCCCGCACTGCGGGACACAGCCGCACGGCGCACAGCGCCGCCGCGATGGAGATGAACCCGTCCACCGCCGCCGGCACCCGCTCATGGGAGCAGCCTAAAAATGCGCCGGTCATGGCGGCCAGATCCAGCCCGCCCACACCGGCCAGCACGCCGATGACATCGCTTCCGTCGGGCCGGTGCAGCGCCAGCGCCTGCCGCAGCACCTCCTTCTTCCGCAGGAAGCCCTCATCCGTCAGCCCGCCGCCGCGGCCCGTCACGGCCTCGATGTCCGCGCCGGTCAGCGCCGCCAGCACCGCCGCCGATGTGGTGGTGTTGCCGATGCCCATCTCGCCGATGCCCAGCGCCGTCACACCGTCGGCTCTGGCCCGCGCCGCCTGCTCCATGCCTGCGGCCATGGCGTCCAGCACCTGCTGCCGCGTCATGGCGTCCTCACGGGCGATGTCGCCGGTGCCCCGCCGCACCTTGCGGTCCAGCACGCCTACCGGCGGCACGTCGCCGTCGATGCCCACGTCCACCACGCTTACATCGTCGCCGAAGGCCGCTGCCATGGCGGACATACCGGTCTTGCGGAAGGTCATGTTCACCGCCTGCTGCAGCGTCACCGCCGGCGGCGTACAGGATACGCCCTCGGCCACCACACCGTTGTCGGCGGCGAACACCGCCACGCGGCACTTGCCCATGGCGGGGCACACCTGCCCCGTCACGCCTGCCAGCCGGATGGATATCTCCTCCAGCTGCCCCAGACTGCCCGGGGGCTTGGCCAGCTGTGCCTGCCGCCGCCGCGCCGCCTCCATGGCCGCCTCATCTGCGGGCCGTATGGCCTGTATGTACGCCGAAAGCTCTTGCTCTGTCATGCTCGCTCCTCCAGATAGCCCTGCTCCGCCAGCCACGTCAGCGACGGCGCGCAGTCCTGATTCTCAATGGTATATGTCGCCGCCGGACAGACGTCCAGCAGCGTGTCCAGCACCTGTGCCATGGGGATGTCCCCCTGTCCCAGCGGGTCGTGGAGATCCCAGTCCCCCCTGTTGTTGTGCAGGTGTACGTGCTTCAGCCACGGGGCCATGGGACCGATCCACTCCATGGGCGGCGTCCTGCTGACGGAGGTGTTGGCGTGGCCCACGTCCAGACACAGCCCCAGCCGGGGATCGTTCACCTGCTCGGCGATCTGCACCAGCATGTCCGGCCCCGGCTCCATCACGTTCTCCACCGCCAGCACCATGTCCGGCGGTACATCCGCCAGCAGCTCCTTCCAGAATACCGCCGACTGCTCTACGTACCACTCGGGGAAGTACACCAGCGGGATGTAGCCGCCGTGGACCACTATCCGCTTCACGCCCAGCATCCGCGCCGTCCGGATGGTCTGTCGGAACCGCCGCAGCGCCGCCTCCCGCACCAGCGGGTCGATGGCGCAGGGGGCCAGCTCCGCAAAGGGCGCGTGGAGCCACAGACGCTCCACCCCCGCGATCTGCTGCCGTACCAGCTCCATGGCGTCCGGCTGCTCCAGCCGCGGGGCCCAGCAGAACTCCGCGATCTCGAAGCCCAGCCCCCATTTTCCGGCCAGCGCCGCCGCCTGCCCGTCGATGCCGGACAGATGCAGCCTGCCCCGCAGCTCCTTCCGTTCCAAAGCAGCTCCTCCTTACAGATATTTCAAAACGATTATAGCATACTTGCCTGTAAATACAAACCCCCAAAACATCCCTGCCCCGACAGGGATTGACGGATCTCGCCGGAGCCGGTATAATCAAACTGTCTGTGCGCAAAACAGGGGAGGGAGGTGCCACCCGTGCGCGATACGTTTTCCGACTGCCATCCGGCGGTCAATTTTGCCTATTTCGCTCTGGTACTGGCCTTCTCCATGACATTGATGCACCCCGTCTGTCTGCTGATCTCCCTGACCGGCGCCTGCTGCTATCTGGCGCGGCTCCATGGCCTGCGAGAGCTGGGACACAGCGCCCGCTGGCTGGTGCCCATGGCGCTGCTGGCGGCACTGGTGAACCCCGCCTTCGTTCATCAGGGCGTCACCATCCTGACATACCTGCCCTCCGGCAACCCCCTGACGCTGGAGAGCATCCTCTACGGACTGGCCGCGGCGCTGCTGCTGGCCTCGGTGGTGCTGTGGTTCCGCTGCTTCAGCGCCGTCATGACCTCCGATAAATTCATCTATCTCTTTGGCCGCGCCATTCCCGCCCTGTCGCTGGTGCTGAGCATGACGCTGCGCTTCGTGCCCCGCTTCCGCCGCCAGTTCCGCACGGTGACGCAGGCCCAGCGCTTTATGGGACGCGACACGGAAAACGGCAGCCCCCTCCAACGTGCCAGAAACGCCATGAAGGTCTTTTCCATCATGGTCACCTGGAGCCTGGAGAGCGCCATCGACACGGCGGACAGCATGCGCAGCCGCGGCTACGGCCAGCCCGGCCGCACCGCCTTCTCCATCTACCGTCTGGACAGCCGCGACCGGAGCCTTCTCCTGTGGCTGGCCTTCTGCGGCACATACCTGCTGGCGGCCGCCCTGAGCCGCGGCCTGTTCTTCCAGTATTACCCCATGCTGGGGGGCGCGCCCCTGCGCCCCATCACCGTCAGCTTTTACGCGGTATACCTGCTGCTGTGCCTGACGCCCGCACTGCTGTCGTGGGCCTCACAGCGCCGTTTCCGCCGTCTTGAGAAGGGAGGTGCCTGACAAATGAACGAGCTGTTCCGCCTTTCCGGCTTCGGCTTTACCTACCCCCAGCAGCGCCGCCCCGCCCTGACCGGCGTGGACCTCACCATCCGCTCCGGCGAATTCTGGGTGCTGTGCGGCCCCTCCGGCTGCGGCAAATCCACGCTGCTGCGCCAGCTCAAGACCGTCCTGACGCCCCACGGCGTCACCGAGGGCGAGGTGTACTTTCAGGGTACGCCTCTGCGGGATGTCCCCCTGCGGCAGCAGGCGGCGGACATCGGCTTCGTCCTCCAGTCGCCGGAGCATCAGGTGGTGACGGACAAGGTCTGGCACGAGCTGGCCTTCGGACTGGAGAGCCTGGGCTGCGATACCCCGTCCATCCGCCGCCGTGTGGCGGAGATGGCGTCCTTCTTTGGCATTCAGGACTGGTTCCACAAGTCGGTGGATGAGCTGTCCGGCGGCCAGAAGCAGCTGCTGAGTCTGGCCTCCGTCATGGTCATGCAGCCCAAGGTGCTGATTTTGGACGAGCCCACCAGCCAACTGGACCCCATCGCCGCCGCCGATTTTTTGCAGACGCTGGGCCGCATCAACCGCGAGCTGGGCACCACCGTCCTCCTGACGGAGCACCGGCTGGAGGAGGCGCTGCCTCTGGCCACCCACGCCGCCGTGCTGGACGGCGGCCGCCTGCTGTGTACCGGCTCTCCCGCCGAGGTAGGCCGCCGGCTGCGGGGCAGGGGACACGGCATGTTCCTGGCCATGCCCGCCGCCATGCGGATCTGGGCCTCCGTCCACAGCGCCGATCCCGCCCCCGTCACCGTGCGGGAGGGCAGGGACTTCCTGCACCGCTGGGCGTCGCAGCACCCGCTGCTGCCCCTGCCCGAAGCGGAGGCACACCCCCACGGCGGCCCCGTCCTGACGGCGGAGGGCCTCTGGTTCCGCTACCAGCCGGATCTGCCGGACGTGGTGAAGGGCCTGGACCTCACCGTGTATCAGGGAGAACTGCTTGCCTTGCTGGGCGGCAACGGCGCCGGCAAGAGCACCACGCTCCACCTGCTCAGCGGAGCGCTGACGCCCTACCGCGGCACGGTGCAGCGCACCGGCCGTATCGGCGTCCTGCCTCAGGACCCTCAGGCCCTGTTCGTGAAAAAGACCGTCCGCGAGGACCTGTACGAGGCATTTGACGGCCAGAAGCTGGAGACCGCCCTGCGGGAAAAGCGGCTGGAGCAGGCGGTGGCCCTCTGCCGCCTGTCGCCCCTGCTGGACCGCCACCCCTACGACCTCTCCGGCGGAGAGCAGCAGCGCGCCGCACTGTGTAAGGTCCTGCTCCTTGACCCCGGGATATTGCTGCTGGACGAGCCTACCAAGGGCCTTGACGCCCAGTTCAAGCAAGAGCTGGCCGCCATCCTCCGCTCCCTGACAGCGGGCGGCGTCACGGTGGTCATGGTCAGCCACGACGTGGAGTTCTGCGCCCGCTGCGCCCATCGCTGCGCCCTGTTCTTCGACGGCAGCGTGGTGACGGAGGGCGCGCCCCGCCCCTTCTTCTCCGGCAACAGCTTCTATACCACCTCCGCTGACCGCATGGCCCGCGGCCTGTGCGCCGGCGCGGTGACGGCGGAGGATGTCATGGCCGTCATCGGCGGCGACGTGCCGCCGGAGCCGGAGCCCCAGCGGATCTACGCCCCGCTGCCGCCGGTGGCGGAGGAGTCCGCCGCGTGGCAGCCGCCCAGACTGCCTTGGTGGCGAAAGGCGCTGGCCGCCGTGTCGGGCCTTGCGGCGCTGGCCATCTTCTGGCACGCCGCCAAATACACGGACCTGACGGCGCTGGTGGGCGGCGGCGCGGTGTCCGCCGCCGGCTGGTCTGCGGTGGGGGAGTACGCCCTGTTCATCGCGGCTCTGTTCGTCACCGCCGCGGCCATCGGCCGCCGCTCGCCTCCGCCGGTGCAGCTCCAGACGCCGGCACAGAAGCGGAAGCTGTCCCGCCGCACCAGAGCATCCGCCGCCCTGATATTGGTGGGCGTCCCCGCCGTCCTGTTCGTGGGCAGCTGCTACTTTGACCTGAAAAACTATTACCTCATGGCCCTGCTGGTGCTGCTGGCCTGCATGCTGCCCTTCTTCATGGTGTTTGAGGGCCGCAAGCCTCAGGCCCGCGAGCTGGTGATCATCGCCGTCCTCTGCGCTCTGGGTGTGGCGGGCCGCGCCGCCTTCTTCATGCTGCCCCAGTTCAAGCCGGTGCTGGCCCTGACCATCATCTCCGGCGTGGCCTTCGGCGGCGAGACCGGCTTTCTGGTGGGTGCCATGACCATGCTGGCCAGCAACTTCCTGTTCTCTCAGGGGCCCTGGACTCCGTTCCAGATGTTTGCCGCCGGCATCATCGGCTTTCTGGCCGGCGTCCTGTTCCGCAAGGGCTGGCTCCGCCGCAGCCGCGCCGCCCTGTGCGTCTACGGCGCACTGGCCGCCATCCTCATCTACGGCGGCCTGATGAACCCCACCTCCGCCCTGATCTACGGCAGGGAGCTGAACTGGCAGGTGCTGGTGAGCTATTACCTCACCGGCTTCCCCATGGACTGCGTCCACGCCGCCGCCACCGTGCTTTTCCTCTGGGTACTGGCGGAGCCCATGCTGGAAAAGCTGGACCGCATCAAAACGAAATACGGCCTGGTAGAATAAAAAAGAGGTGTGGCAAAAGGCCACACCTCTTTTTTATGAATGCCCTTATGCCACCAGAGCCAGATACCAGTCCAGCCCCGTGGTCACGACCACCAGATAAGCGACGTACACCGCCAGCATCAGCACGCCCTGCCACCGCTGGAACCTCCGGCAGACGATGGTGGGAATGATGGCGATCAGCGTTACCACGATGGCCACGGGGAAGTCCAGATAGATGTTCTGGGCGGATACCGGCAGCTTGCCGCCGTACACGAAGGAACAGACCGCCAGAATGAGGGTGGTGTCGATGACGTTGGCGCCGATGACGTTGCCCACTGACATGGACGACTGCTTCTTGATGAGGGATGTGACAGCCGTCACCAGCTCCGGCAGGGAGGTGCCGATGGCCACGATGGTGACGCCGATGATGGCCTCGGACACGCCCCAGGACGCGGCAATGAGACTGCCGTTGCTCACCAGCAGCTGAGAGCCCACTACGATGCAGGCCGCGCCGCCCACGATGCGCAGAATGTTCAGCACAATGGATTTCCTGTCGCTGGCAGGGGCCTCCTCGGTCTCCTCCGCACCGGCGTCCCGCTTGGCGGAGCGGATGTTCTCCGTGATATACAGCAGGAAGATGAACAGCAGCACCGCCGCCCCCGCAATGGAGAAGCTGCCGCTGCGGGAGAGCAGGAACAGCGCGCACACCGCCGCGATGAGCAGGATGCCCTTGGGCGCGAAGCTCCTTTTGTCCACGGCGATGGGCATGAAGATGATGCTGATGGCCAGGATCATGGCGGTGTTGCAGATGACGGAGCCGATGCCGTTGCCGATGGCCATGCCCACCTTGTCCTGTGACGCCGCGATGTAGTCGCTCACCTGAGACACCAGAATGCCGTGTCCCTCCACGGCGGCGATGGTGGACACGAAGATCTCCGGCAGGGTGGTGGCCACACTGATGATGGTAGCGCCGATGATAAATTTGGGGATGCGGGTGATCTCCGCGGCCCACACGGCGCCGTCCACGAACCAGTCGCCGCCCTTCACGATGAGCACGATGCCCACCGCGAACAGTACATATATCAGAATACTTCCCATACTTTTCCTCCTGAATTCACTTGCCACGGGCACAAAAAAAGCGCATGGCGCGCTGTCCATGCACAAAAAACTGCATGCACAATGCCAAGATCGTACATGAGTCTCATCAATTAAGATATGCCAGGTGCGCAGCACCAGCATGTTGACATACCGCGCCCAACGGCGCCGACTACTCCCTCAATTTAGCTTACTATACCATATTTTCCGAAAAAGTCAACAGGGCATCCGAAAAAGGCAGGAGGGGAGAGGCTTTGCCTCTCCCCTCCTGCCGCGCCAGCCGCTGGCCGAAGAACGTATCGTCGAAGGATCGCTCCGCCGGCGTTCCGAACGGCACATAGTCCATCCGGGACCCGCCCGCGCAGCTGCGGATGCCGCAGCGCCCACGGGTCCGGCAACAGGCGGTGAACCGCCTGCCCGCATACGTCTCCCTGTCCAACGGCCTGACGTCCATCGTCCTACCTTCGTAAATTCGTATCCGTGCGGCCCGTCAGAACGTCAGCCGCATCTGGTGCCACACCACGTTCCCGTGGGTGGACTTCTCGGACACGCCCTCGTCCACGAAGCCGAACCTGGCGTAGTAGTGGATGAGCCGTTCCTTGCACGTCAGCACCAGCCCCTTGCGCCCCTGCTTCCGCGCGTCGTCGATGGTGCGGCGGAGCAGCTCTCCGGCGTAGCCGTGCTGCCGGTACTCGGGCAGCGTGTTGACGCCGAAGATCATCTGCCACGCGCCGTTTTCGTTGTGCAGCGCCGCATTTTCGTACATGTCATCGGTCAGATCCGGCTCGTCCGTGACAAAGCCGTCCACAAAGGCAATGAGCGTGCCGCCGTCGAACATGAGCCAGAAGTGGCCGCTGTAGTACCGGAGCCTCTGGGCGAAGTCCTGTTGGGTGGCCGCCTCTGCCGGCGGGAAACACGCCGCCTCCACCGCGGTCACAGCGGCCAGGTCGGACATATCCGCATATCTGATGTTCATCTGAGAGCCCTCCTGTGTTGATTTTGTGGTTTGCGTCTCCATTCTATCACAGTCCGCCGGAAAACGCCACCCGCTCCCGCGTCCCGCGTTTGACCGCCCCCAATGGGCACACCCCGCCCACACGTATCTCGCCATGTCTCCGGTCGCGCACCCCGTAGGAGCCGGCGTCCCCGACGGCCCGTTTTCCGTTCTCCGATTGCGGGTTGCACCCGCGTCCTGCATTTATGCCTCCGGTGGCCATATTTCTTTCAACAGCGAAAGAAATATGGAAAAGAACGCCGCCAAAAACCATCGGTTTTTGGATTTCCCTTTCGTCCAATTGTAACTGCGGTGCAAAAAGGTTCCGCACCGGATCGCCTGCACTCCTATCCCCGCTGCCGCTCCTGTGTACCGCGCGAAAACTTTCTTCTCTCGCGCCGTACAGGGGAAGTGCTTTACATCCTACATACTTTTATATTCTGCGGCCCGAAGGGCCGCACCTATCTATCACAGCCTGCCGGAAAACGCCACCCGCTCCCGCGTCCCGCGTTTGAACGCCCCAATGGGCACACCTCGCCCACACGTATCTCGCCATGTCTCCGGTCGCGCACCCCGTAGGGGCCGGCGTCCCAGACGGCCCGTTTTCCGTTCTCCGATTGCGGGCTGCACCCGCGTCCTGCATTTGCCTCCGGCGGCCATATTTCTTTCAACAGCGAAAGAAATATGGAAAAGAACGCCGCCAAAAACCGACGGTTTTTGGATTTCCCTTTCGTCCAATTGTGACTGCGGTGCAAAAAGGTTCCGCACCGGATCGCCTGCACTCCTATCCCCGCTGCCGCTCCCGCGTCCGGCGTGTCCGCCAGCGGCGACTATACCGACGCCCACACGTATCTCGCCATGTCTCCGGTCGCGCACCCCGTAGGGGCCGGCGTCCCCGACGGCCCGTTTTCCGTTCTCCGATTGCGGGCTGCACCCGCGTCCTGCATGTATGCCTCCGGCGGCCATATTTCTTTCAACAGCGAAAGAAATATGGAAAAGAACGCCGCCAAAAACCGACGGTTTTTGGATTTCCCTTTCGTCCAATTGTAACTGCGGTGCAAAAAGGTTCCGCACCGGATCGCCTGCACTCCTATCTCCGCTGCCGCTCCTGCGTACGGCGCGAAAACTTTCTTCTCTCGCGCCGTACAGGGGAAGTGCTTTACATCCTACATGCTTTTATATTCTGCGGCCCGAAGGGCCGCACCTATGCCGCTGTTGGCAAAAGCGGGTCGCTCCGGAGAGCGAAATGTCCCCGCCCCGCGCCTCCGCACAAAACGATACCCCTCCGGCTCTGCCGGAGGGGTATCGCAGTTCACATGATCTCAAAACTTGTCTTTGTTGAAGATGCGCAGGATCTCGTCGAAGGACTTATCCATCTCGTCCTGGGCCTGCTCGCCCTTCACCTCATCCAGCGGCTGCAGCACGGGCTTCTTCTCCGCCTGTGCCTGCGCAGTCCCGCCATTGGAGGTGATGCGCGCCTCCTGCTGCTCCTCGTCGAAGCCGGTGGCGATGACGGTGACACGGATCTCGTCGTCCAGCGTCTCGTCAAACGTGGCGCCGAAGATGGTGAGCGCGTCGGGATGCACGGCCTGCTGCACCAGCGTGGCCGCCTGCTCCACCTCCTCCAGACCGATGTCCATGGAACCGGTGACATTGATGAGCACGCCCTTGGCGCCGTTGATGGAGGTCTCCAGCAGGGGGGAGGAGATCGCCATACGCGCGGCCTCCTCGGCCTTGCCCTTGCCGGCCGCACGGCCCACGCCCATGTGGGCCAGACCCGCATCCTTCATGATGGCCGTCACATCGGCGAAGTCCAGGTTGATGAAGCCGGTGTCGCGGATCAGATCGGAGATGGACTGCACCGCCTGGCGCAGCACGTCGTCGGCGATCGCAAACGCGTTGGCGAACGTGATCTTCTGGTCGGTGGCGTACTTCAGCCGCTCGTTGGGGATGATGACCAGCGAGTCCACCTTGCTGCGCAGCTCCTCGATGCCCTGCTCGGCCTGGGCCATACGCTTCCGCCCCTCAAAGCCGAAGGGCTTGGTCACCACACCCACGGTGAGGACGCCCGCCTCCCGGGCGATCTCCGCCACCACGGGAGCCGCACCGGTGCCGGTGCCGCCGCCCATACCGGCGGTGATGAACACCATGTCGGTGCTCTCCAGCGCCTTGGCCATCTGGTTGCGGCTCTCCTCCGCGGCCTTGCGGCCCACCTCAGGGTTGGAGCCTGCGCCCTTGCCGCCGGTGAGCTTCTCACCGATCTGGATCTTATAGTTCGCGCTGGAAGCGTTCAGCGCCTGCTTGTCCGTATTCACTGCCACAAAGTCCACGCCCTGGGCGCCGGAGCGCACCATGCGGTTGACCACGTTATTGCCGCCGCCGCCGACGCCGACCACTTTGATGCTGACGACGTTTTCCGGACCGGTCTCCAATCCAAAAGCCATGTTGGTTCCTCCTGCCACAATTTGTATCGAAAAGACAGTTTCTCTGTGCGTAATTCTATATCTTGTGCTATAACTTATATTCTATTACGGAATGATAGACCCGTCAAGTGTTCCTGCGGAATTTGTCCATCTTTTTCCCATCAGGAGGGGATAAAGCTGGCCTTCCCGTCCTGCGTCATATCGATGGTGCCCTTTTCATTGGCCTCCAGCTTCTCCACCACTGCCGCCAGATAGTCCAGCTTGTAGTTGAAGTCGGCATCCCACAGGAATTCCACCTGGAACCGCCCCATGTACTGCATGGTGATGCGCGCCGCATCGGACAGATCGATGACCTGCACTTCGTGCAGCATCCCCTTATCGTCCAGCAGCACCAGCATGCTCAGCAGCTGATCCAGCACGGCCTGCTGCGTGGCGGAGGCCCGTGCTTCGCTGCCTACCTGGGGATTCAGCAGCGTCAGCCCCTCGATCTGGATGTACTGGCTCCATTTGGCGGCGCTGACAGTATCCACGATGTTGCCCCTGTCGCACAGGAGATACACCGTGCCGTCCTGCTTGATGGCCACAGGGTCGCGGCACTCCGTGACCTGCACCACCAGCTTGCTGGGCAGCACCCGCCGGAACTGCACCGTTTCCACGTAGGGCAGCTGCTGGCGGATGCGCGCCGCCGCATCGTACTTGTTCAGGAAAAACAGGTTGTCGCCCGCCTTGATCTGGGCCGCCGCGGCGATCTGCTCGTTGGAATAGCGGCTGTTGCCGCTGATCTCAATGTCATCGATCCTGAAGAACATGGCCAGCGCAAGGCCGATGGCGCCGCAGATCAGCACGAAGGCCAGCAGCTTGTAGAGGAAAGCAAAGCTCCCTTTCCGCCGTTTGCGATTGTACCGTCTGCGTCGCGCCATGCCTGAAACTCCTTACTCCGTATTCTGCCGGACCCGTGCGCCCAGCCCTGCCAGATCGCCGGCCAGGTCCGCGTAGCCTCGCTGTATATGCCTGCACTGATGGACGGCGGAGCACCCCTCCGCCTGTAAGGCCGCGATGACCAGCGCCGCCCCGCCCCGCAGGTCGGCGGCAAACACATCGGCGGCGTGGAGCCGCTCCACCCCGCATACCACGGCCACCCGCCCCTCCACGCGGATGTCAGCGCCCATGCGCTGCATCTCCGCCGCGTGGCGGTAGCGGCTCTCGAAAATGTTTTCCACAAATACTGTGGTGCCCCGGCTCCGCAGCAGCGCCGCCATCAGGACGGCCTGGCAGTCGGTGGGGAACCCCGGATAGGGCGCGGTCCGCACCGGCGTCACCGCCTGTAACCGCCCCTCGCTGCGCAGCCGGATGTCCGTCTCGCCGCAGTCGATCCGGCACCCCGCCTGCTGTAAGGCGGTGGTCACCGTGGCCAGATGCCGGTAGTCCGTCCCCCGCAGCAGGATGTCCCCGCCGCAGGCCGCCGCCGCGCATAGATAGGTGGCCGTCACGATCCGGTCGGGTATGACCCGATGGACGCACCCGTGCAGAGGCCTGCGCCCCTCCACCGTGATGACGGACCCACCCGCGCCCCGCACCTCCGCGCCGCAGGCGCACAGGAAGTCCTGCAGATCCGCGATCTCCGGCTCCCGCGCCGCGTTGGTGATGACCGTGACGCCCTCGGCGCCGCAGGCCGCCAGTATGGCGTTCTCCGTGGCGCCCACGCTGGGGATGGCCAGCACGATCTGTCCGCCCCTGAGATGCCTGCCCTGACAGTACAGCTTACCGCCGCTTTCCTCGATGGAAGCGCCCAGCGTCCTGAGCGCCGCCAGGTGCAGGTCGATGGGCCGCGGCCCCAGCTCGCAGCCTCCGGGATAGCTGAGCTCCGCCCAGCCGCATCGGGCCAGAATGGCCCCCAGAAAAATGACGGATGACCGCATCCGCCGCATCAGCGTCTGGGGGATGTCGCATCGGGTCAGCACACTGCTGTCCACCAGCAGATCCCCGTCCTCCCAGTCCGCTCTGCATCCTAAGTACCGCAGGATATCCGCCGCTGCGTCCACGTCGCTCAGACGCGGACACCGCCGGATGCGGCATGCCCCGCCGCACAGCAGCGTGGCCGCCAGAACAGGCAGTACGCTGTTCTTGGCTCCCTGCACCACCGTCTCGCCGCTGAGCCGGTGGCCGCCCTCAATGGTGATCGACCCCATAAAACCCCTCCCGCCCTTTGATACGCCATTGTATGAAAGGACGGGCTGCGGGTGTGCATGCCCTACCGGACCAGAGCCATCACCGTGTCATAAATACGCTCCGCGGCGTCAGGGATGCCCAGCTGGGCCATGCCCTGCTTCATCCGCGCCTGCGTCTCGGGGCTGCGGAGGATGTCCGCCGCCGCGTCGTACAGCGCCGCGCCATTGGCCTCGCTCTCCAGCAGGACCCTGGCTCCGCCGTGGGCCTCCAGCAGCCGTGCGTTCTTCTCCTGATGGTTGTTGGTGACGTAGGGGGAGGGTACCATGATGGCCGGCATCCCCAGCGCCGTCAGCTCACTGATGGTGGACGCGCCCGCGCGGCAGATGACCAGATCCGCCGCCCGCATCACCGTGGCCATGTTGTAGATGTACTGCCGCACATCCAGATCGGGGCACAGCGCCAGCTCCCGCTGCCGCAGGGCCGTTTCCATGGTCTCCCAGCCGCTCTTGCCCACCGCGTGGACGTGGTGGAAGGGGAAGCCGTTCTCCCGTTCCTTTTCGAACATATCCAGCATGGCTTCGTTCATGTGGCTGGCGCCCAGACTTCCCCAAAAGGATACCACAACCGGCCGCCCGTCGTCAAAGGCCAGATTCTGCCGCGCCTCCAGAGGCGTTTTCTCGAAGAAGTCGCCCCGCACCGGCGTACCCGTCACCATGATGCGCTCAGGGTGCCGGTAATGCTGGCGGCAGTCCTCAAATCCCACCATGATCACATCGGCATACTCCTCCAGCATGCGGGTGGTGAGCCCGGGCACCGAGTTGCTCTCGTGTACCGCCGTGGGGATGTGGGCCCGGGCCGCCGCCTTCACCATGGGAAAGCTGGCGTAGCCGCCGGTGCCCACCACCAGATCGGGCCTGAACTCCCGCAGGATGGCCTTGGCCGCAGGCCCCGAACGGGCCAGCGCCCCTGCGGCGTGAAGATTGTGGCGCATGGCCTCCGGCCGCATGGACCGGCGGAAGCTGTCCACCTCCACGGCGGCGTAGTCGTAGCCCGCCTTGGCCACCAGCTCCCGCTCCATGCCGTCGGGGGTGCCCACGAACAGCACGGCGGTCTGGGGGTCACGCTGCCGCATGAGCCCCGCCAGCGCCAGCGCCGGGTTTACATGTCCTGCGGTGCCCCCGCAGGTGAAAATGACTCTCATCCTGAAAACTCCGTTTCTGCTTCGATGTTTTGCTTTATTTTGCGCATTTTATAGCGGTTTTCTATCCGTAGGAGCCGGCGTTCCCGACGGCCCGTTGCTCGTTCC